>JABMRO010000473.1 GCA_013202635.1 Planctomycetota bacterium | reverse complement strand
GAGTGAACCTTGCAAATGTCAATACGATTACTATTGGCTTTGGCAACAGGAACAACCCGGTTGCCGGTGGTTCAGGTATGATGTACTTCGATGACATTCGTCTATATGCTCTGGAACCGGCAGTGCCATAACCTTACAGGTGGCAATTGATTGTATTGTTGAGATAACAGATTAAAGTTGATTAGGGGCCTATACTGATTGATTAGGTATAGGCCCTTTTGTATTGGGCCAATATAAAACGGATAATTTTTGACTATTCTTCAAGACGAGTTTATCCTTACAATTGTTTGTGAAGCATTATCTTACAGATTTAGCGAGATATTGCGGGCCGATTTTAGGTAATGGAAAAAAGGCTCCAGGTAGCACTTGAATCCCAAAGCCGCAGAAGATAACATAATTATTAGAAATGAACTTCCTGTCCGAAGTTTGTATAGAAGCAAGTACCCAAAGGATTAGTAGTTTATGGCCATTGTAACATTGAGTGACATCCATATAGCTTTTGGACCGGAAGTCGTTCTGGATAAGTTAAATCTTCAACTTCATGCCGGCGAAAAAGTCGGTATGGTCGGCGCCAATGGCTCAGGCAAGAGTACAATTCTGAATTTGATTGTTGGCCGGGTCGAACCAGACATAGGCCGAGTGGTCAAGCAAAAAGGCCTGCGCATCGGCTATCTGCCGCAGGAGGCAACGTTCAAAGGTAATCGTACTGTTATGGAAGAGATGCACGCCGGAGTAGAGCATTTGCTCAGACTCCAGCGGGCAATCCAGACCGCCTCTGGTGAAATGGAAAACCTGACAGGTTCGGTGCTGCAGGCAAAGATGAAGCAATACGACCGCCTGTGTCATGATTTCGAGATCGCCGGCGGATATGCGTATGAAGTCCGCATACAGACTACTCTGGCGGGTCTGGGCTTTGAGGCCGAGCTGCATCAGGCTAAGACTTCGGCGCTTAGCGGCGGCCAGTTGTCGCGCCTGGGCCTCGCCCAGGTATTGATGCTTGATACCGACATGCTTCTTCTGGACGAGCCGACCAACCATTTGGATATGCCGGCCACCGAATGGCTGGAGAGGTTTTTGACCGGTTATAACGGGGCTGCCGTCATCATCAGTCACGACCGGAGCTTATTGGATAAAGCAGCGTGTAAAATCATTGAAGTTGAAAAACGACAGGCAAAGATATGGAACGGCAATTACAGCAACTACATACAAACAAAAGAGACAGTGCGGCTGCAACAACAGAGGGAACACACAAAACGTCTCGATATGGTCGAGCGCACACTGGACTTCATTGCCCGCAACAAGGACCAGGAGGGCATGCGCAAGACGGCTCGCGGCCGGAAAACCCGCTTGAATCGTTTGCTCAAAGAGAACCCGGATTTTCTGGAAAAGCCGTCGAACTCCAAAACAATCAGCTTCTCATTCGGCAAGATCGACCGCGCAAGTAACCTGGTGCTGCGCTGCGAGACAATGGGCAAATCCTTTGG
Organism: Planctomycetota bacterium; assembly: GCA_013202635.1. GTDB lineage: Bacteria > Planctomycetota > Phycisphaerae > Sedimentisphaerales > Anaerobacaceae > NIOZ-UU13. The sequence continues at coordinate 3,993 of JABMRO010000473.1, read as the reverse complement.
CGATCTGACGCTCTTTGAGAATCTTTCGTTCGATATGCTAAGCGGTGAACACCTTGGCATCACCGGCCCTAACGGCACAGGAAAGAGCACCCTTTTGCGATTAGCTCTGGGCCAGATTGAACCATCCGCAGGAAGCATTCGCATGGGAAAGAATCTCCGTGTAGGCTATCTTGACCAGCACGGTGACGTACTGGATTCGTCCAGGAGCGTTTTGGACGAGGCTTTAAGTATTAATCCCAAACTTTCATCAGAACAAGTGCGCAATCGATTGGGCGCATTTCTCTTCACGGGCGATGATGTGTTCAAGTTGTGCGGGGATTTGAGCGGGGGCCAGCGAAATCGTCTGATGCTTTGCAAATTAGTCCTGGCTGAACCCGACGTATTGGTTATGGACGAGCCTACCAACCATCTTGATATTGCCAGCCGGGAGATGCTGGAAACCGCGCTGACCGGCTATACCGGAACGATGATTGTAGTAAGTCACGACCGATACTTTCTGGATCGTGTTATAGACAAACTGATAGTAGTTGGTACAGATGAGCTTGGACATCGCTGCATTGGCAAGACAGAGCTCATCTGTATAAAACCTGTTTACTCATACTACGCATCCCAGGTTTGCAGGCGTTTGGAAAGCCGGCAGCAGAAGCTGAAATCACGTGCCGGCGGCTCCCGAAAACGCCGGCCGGCCAGCGCAGAGGGCAAGCCGCGCGTCAGGACACCAAAAGAGCTTAAACGCTTCAACAAATATTCCATTGAACAGATCGAAGAGCTGATCATGGCTCTTGAGCAGGAATTGGCCGACATGAAGGAACGCTTTGGTGAGGCGATAATTTATAAGAATCCCGAGCAGCTTGCCCAATTGCAGCAGACATATGATGCCACAACAACCGAGTTGAACCTGCTGTATCAGGCGTATGAGCGTCGAGAGGGGTAGAAGAATCTTTAAAAGCCGCGGCTGATATTCTTTAAATACAACGAGTGACAGCGAAAAGATTTAAACAGATTTAGAAAAAATCCCCTGCTTTAAGGAACGGAGGAGAGGGTGAATAAAGCAGGGGCTCAAAAGAGAAGTAAGAGTGGAAACAGGAGCTTCACTCTTAGTGTTTATTCAATATGCTTTACTACCTCCTTTCATGGCAAAAGAATCATTAATGTCTATATATGTGCCACCATTGATATCAAATGTAACGTTTTTTCCGTATATAACAATTTTTTGCAATTAGATTATCAAGCCACTGTTTTCCGCATTAAAACAGTACAGAGGACATTCTCAGCAGCTTTAAAAAGGTCTGCAATTGCAATTTTAAGATTAATTTCGTAATCTAATGAAACCGAAAAATTTTGCAGGATTCGTTTTGATATTCTTTTATTGACCTGACAACCCGGCTGCCAATAACATTAACTTACATGAAATACCGCGCCTATCTTGACATCGAAACTACAGGGCTTAGCCGCCACTATGCGGATTTAACCGTTATCGGCATCGCCCTCGAGAAGAGTAGAAAATGTCAGGTTGTCCAGCTTATTGAAGGCGATTTATACGAAGAGAAGCTATTGGAAAACCTTGAAGGTGTAAATGAGATTTATACTTACAACGGCAGCCGCTTTGATTTGCCCTTTATTAAGGCCAGGCTTGGAGTTGATTTGAAAGGGTGCTTTAGACACACCGATTTAATGTACGACTGCTGGCGGCAAAATCTCAAAGGCGGACTGAAAGTAGTTGAGAGACTGCTGGGCATAAAAAGGCAACTGACCGATGTGGATGGATATATTGCCGTGCAGTTGTGGTTTGATTATGTAAACAACAATAATAAACAGGCACTGCGAACGCTGTTAGACTATAATCAGGAAGATGTTGTTAATTTACGTGTGCTAAGGCGAAAACTTAAGGTCAAATAACACTATAGCTTTGGCTAAAATTTCTTTTTCTTATTGGAAAACTATGGCCTCTGTAGTTACTATCCCGGCGTTTGGAGATAATTTTATTTATCTCTATCGATACGATAAAAACAATGCTTTGGCAGTTGATCCCTGCGATTGCTCCGCGGTACTGAACAGCTTAAACGAACACAACATGAATCTTACAACGATTCTTATAACACACCACCATTGGGACCATACCGGCGGCGTTTCTGACTTGAAAAAGAAGACCGGCTGTGAGGTTATCGGCCCCGACAAACGTCGAATACCGGCGATTGACCAAGTTGTCGATGATAAGCAAGTTCTGACAATAGGCAATATCGAAATACATGTTGTTGCTACTCCCGGCCATACAAAAACATCTGTTTGTTACTATATTCCTGCATCAAATAATAACGAACATAAGATTATTTGGACTGGTGATACGTTGTTCACCGGAGGCTGCGGCAGAATCTTAGAGTGCAACGCACGAACAATGTTCGATTCACTGCTTACGTTGGCCTCTCTGCCCGACGATACGCTCGTCTATTGCGGACATGATTACACACTGGAAAATTATGAGTTTGCATTGACTATCGAACCGGACAATAAAGCTGTCGGACAACGGCTGCAGGAGATAAAAGAAACTATTAGGGCAGGCGGATTTACTGTCCCTTCGACCATATTGCAGGAAAAGACAACAAATATTTTTTTACGGTCGGATACTAACGAAATTAAAACCGCTCTTAAAATGCCAAATGCCGGGGCCGTAGATGTCTTCGCGGAATTGCGTCGGCGAAAAGATGTTTTTTAAGGCCTCTGGTGACATTTCGATTTTGAATACCGCAAATATTTTCTGCTTATTCATTGAGAGATTGGCAGTCAGGCCGAAAGTTGACAAATCTGAAGTCAGGCAATATATGTAACGTGTATGGACAGGTTGAATAATGAATTTAGTTAATAGCGTCATCATAAGAAACGAATGTAAAGAGTAGTACGAGTGGACCCTAAACAGAGAAGCACAATTCTTATCACCTGCTCGGTGGGGCTGGTTGATTATGTCCGGTGGGAGATCGAGGATTTAGGCTACCAGGTCGGTACATCTCACAAAACAGGGCTTGAGGTGGAAGGTGACCATTATGACACAATGCGGCTCAATCTATTTTTACGCACTGCGCACAATGTTCTTTTTCTGCTGAAGCAGTTCAAGTGCGATTGCCCCGATGAGCTTTACCGCAATGTAAGGGACCTGGCCTGGGAGGACATAATTTCTCCACAGGAATACGTTAGTATCGTCGGCAGAGTTAATACCACATTTGTAGATAATTCTATGTACGCCAATTTAAAGGTCAAGGATGCCATTGTTGATCGCATAGCCGGCAAAACCGGGTCCCGTCCCAACTCAGGTAAGGATAAAAACAAAGCGGTGGTGCAGTTTTATTGGAAGGATGATCGCTGCTGGCTTTATCTGAACACTTCCGGCCTGAAACTTTCGGACCGCAGCTATCGCAAGATGCCACATAAAGCACCGCTGCGCGAGTCTTTAGCTGCTGCGATAATCATGGCCACAGGCTACGACGGCAGTGAACCTCTGGTTTGCCCGATGTGCGGCAGCGGGACACTGGCGATAGAAGCTGCGCTTATAGCAGGCAGGCGGCCTCCCGGTCTTCTGCGAAGCAATTACGGTTTTATGCATTTGAAGTATTTTGACGAGTCGAGATGGCGGCAGATGCGTAGTGAGGCACTTAAAAAGAGCAAAGCTCACGGCGGCAAAGCGGATTTCAAACCGGCACGGATTATCGCTACGGACATTGATGCAGAGGCGGTGGAGGCCGCCCGCAAAAACGCGATGACGGCAGGTGTGTCACACTTAATCGATTTTGATGTTTGCGACTTTGCCGATACCGTCGTACCACCGGGGGCGGGTATCATCGTTATGAATCCGGAATATGGTTTGCGGCTGGGTGAAATAGAGAAACTACAGAACATTTATAAACGCATCGGTGATTTCTTCAAACAGAAATGCGCCGGTTATACCGGTTATATTTTCACGGGCAATCCGGCACTTGGCAAAAAAGTCGGGCTGCGTACCAG
>JABMRO010000472.1 GCA_013202635.1 Planctomycetota bacterium | reverse complement strand
GGTTCTTGATGAAGCATATAAAATACTTCATTCTTTCCCTGCCTATACTTGGCTGCTTAAGTATCGAGCCGTCAACGTAATATGCTATATTATAGTCCTGTGGTGTCGGGGAAAACGCTATACTGCTCGCCCTTCGCCAGAGGGCGTCGCTCAGAATCTCATGCGATGTCTTATAGCCGAAAAAGTCCGGCGTTCGAGGTTCGGGAATTGGAATTTCATTTCTGTTTGCTGTTATAAAAGTATACTTTTTGAGGTGAGCAAGTTTCTTTTCTTTGCTGACAAGCAGGTTTTTGATGTGATCAACCGTCAGTACCTTGTCAAAATCCATAACCAATGAATTGCGCTGCTTCACATAAACCAGAGATGTCCCCCCGACAACTATCAAATAGAGCAGCATACCGGCGATGAAGACTGGTGTTACAAGCCAGATTATTACTCCCGCCGCTCCGGCGCCCAGAATAATAGCTGTCCAGAAAACCTCTTTTGTCTCGATTACTTTGGCGTCATAGTAAACCCAGGTCAGCAGTGGTATCCATCCAAAAAACATAATCAGAAAGATAATAAATTTGATTATTGAAATGTAGCCGCCGTATCCGATAGCTGCTAATAATAAATCCGGCATAAGATGCTCCGTTAAATCTTACAAAATGCCACTGGCAGTCGTCTTGATACCTTTTAGTGCCATTTTTAGTTCTTCTTTATTTGGTGCGTGTTTGTATGCGTCCTTTGGATCAATAGAACCGTTGTTTACAAGTTCACAAAGGTTATATGTAAGGTCCTGCATGCCTTCCTGTTGGGAGCTTCGTATAACATTGAGCAAATCGGCTTCGCGGCCTTCGGACATCAGTTTTTTAACAGCCGCGTTTGCAATTAGAATCTCAACCGCAGGTATCCTGTCAACCCCTTCCTTCAGGCATGGTACCAGTACCTGGCTGACGACCGCTTTAATTGACAGGCTTAAAGTTTGTCTTACGAGGTCTCGTTCGTTTTGTGGGAACAGGTCCAAAAGACGGTGAACGCACTGAGACGCATTTGCCGAGTGCATCGTTCCGAAAACAAGATGTCCGGTTTCTGAAGCTCTCATTCCAGCGCTTACGGTTTTCGCATCCCGCATCTCGCCAATGAAAACCACATCGGGGTCCTGACGCATCAGATATGTCAGGGCTTCATTATAGTCTTTGACGTCAAGCCCGATTTCCCTTTGTGAAACTATCGCTTTGGCGTCCTTAAACAGATACTCGATAGGGTCTTCGATTGTAATTATATGACATAAGCGGGTATAGTTGATATGGTCTATCATCGATGCAATCGTTGTGGTCTTGCCGCAGCCGGTAGGACCTACCACAAGTATCAGCCCCTGCCTGGTTTCACATATCTTTTCAAGTATCGGCGGCAGGTGAAGTTCTTCAAACGGTGGGATGACCGTGTTAACGCGTCGGGCGGCAAGGCTAATCATGCCTCGCTGGCGAAATATATTTGTTCGGAAACGGTGTTCACCCTCGATCTCATGGGCAAAGTCCAGTGTCCCATGCTCCAGGAAAGAGTTTTTCTGGGCGGGGCTGAGTATCCTGAATACTAATTCTTCCATCCTTTGTGGCGTCATTACTTCGCCGGTAGTCTTTTTCAACTCTCCAAAGAGACGCAGTTTCGGCGGCTGACCCACCTTCAGATGCAGGTCGCTCGCCCGTGTTTTGATGACAGCCTTGAAAAACTTGTTCAATTCCGGCTCATGCTCAGAAATTGCCTGGCTGTCAATAGGTTGTTCTGTGGGCATAATTACCCCTAACTCCAATGCTTATAAACTAATTGTTACTGCCACGACCGACTTAATTGACGATTGTAGCCCGGCAGAAAAATCTCTTGCCGTAAGATTTGTAAAGACAAACCCTTATACAACTATAATATAAAATTTTGAGCCCGTTGTCAAGCTTGATGCTTGAACAATATTGATTTTCACTATAAATCACAAACCGAATTCGCCTTCTCCCGCTAACTGCTTGTTGTATGGGCTATTCCGGCCTCGATTTGCCAATGGGCCTAATTGGAGAAAAACTGCAATTCTTTTCAAATAAATATTTGACAAGCCGGTTATATCGTGTTAGAGAATTGGGGACATTACAAGGAAGTAATCTAAATACAGGGGTGGCCTTATGGAATTGGAGAAAAGAGAACTTTCAGGCAGGGAAAAGGATGAAGCGTCAGTAAAACTTCTAAGAAAGCTGCGGGAGCAGTTGTACTCATCAGATGCATCGAACAGAAGGCGGGCAGCTTATAAATTGTCCTGGATGCAGGAGGATGGTTTGGACATCTTAAAAACTTCTTTGTTTGGGAATTGTCCTGTACCTACAAGAAACGCTGCTGCATATGGCCTCAGAAAAATGCGGGGCAGAATGAAAAAAATGGCTCTGGAAGTTTTACGGCAGGGCCTGAAACATCGCGATAATGATATTAGGGGGATATGTTCAAACGCGCTACAACTGTTAGGGCAGAAAGTACCAAAAAGTTCTATTCACAAGAAACCGCCAGTATCACATTTGGCAATTAGGGAACTGCCGAGTAAGAACCGCCCGGGCAGAAGAGTCGTTACCAGGCGAACACGCAGATAATGGCTTGCGGAAAATAAAATACTCGTCTTGAAATAAAAAATCCACCCTCTCTGCTCACGTCGCCAATAGCAATGTCAAAGTCATATAGATTGCAACGCTTATCGAATCGTTCGCGGTTGTAACTAATGGCCCGGAGCTTATAGCAGGGTCTATGCCAAGTCGGCGGAATAGAAACGGCAGGAACAACCCAAGCGTCGTTGCCACCATTATCGCCGAGAACATAGCCATCCCGAATGCAAAGATAAGCTGGACAGACTTTATTGTACTTTCTGGCGCCTTCAGATAAAGCAGGAATGCGCACACCACACCACCGAAAACTCCGCAACTCAAAGCCACGAGAACAGCGATGCGCACTTCACGCGTAAAAACCTGGCTCAATCTTAATGCTACAAGGTGACCGGTTGCAAGTCCCGAAACCACAATCGCCGAGGTTTGCAGACCGGCGTTCCCGCTGATAGCCGCAATCATCGGAACAAATGCGAGCGCCGCAGTATAAACAATAGATGAACCTTCGCTAAATTTCTCAAAGAAAAACATCAGGACTAAAGCTGTTACTCCGTCCCTATTAAACAGGGCAAAAGCCACGTCATTCGGATACGGGCTGCGTTAAAAACTGAAAACGTATCAAGCTCATCGGGGTCGGTCCCCGCCATCGTGTACAGGTCCTCCGCTGCCTCTTCCTCTGCGACCTCGATAATACGGTCGGCTGTGATTCGACCAGCCAGCTTGTTATGTTTGTCCAGAACCGGCACTACAATCAGGTCATTCTTGCTGAATATGTTCCGAACTTCTTCCTGGTCTGTATCGACAGTAACATAAATCGTATCAGGGTCAACTAAGTCACCTATCCTTGTTCCTTCCGACCGGGTCAGCAGAAATCTAAGCCGAACGTCACCAACAAATCTGCCGTCCTTGTTCACGACATATACGGAAAAGAAATCTTCATCGATTTCAGCAGCACGGATTTTATTGACCGCTCCAGCTACCGTGGCATCCTCTAACACACTTATCACAGCCGGGTCCATAATTCCACCGGCTGAATCCTCCGAGTAGCTCATCAACTCTTTAATCTCAGCCGATTCCGCCGGAGGTATGCTTTCGAGCAGTGCAGCCCTTTCTTCTTCGGGCAGTTCCGAAAGAATATCAGCAGCATCGTCAGAGTCAAGTTCGCTAAGAATGCTGCTAAGTTCCTCATCTTTGAGCAGATCAAACAGCTCGGACCTGGTCGCCTCATCAACTTTTTCCAAAACCTCCGCTGAAGTCGGTTTGTCCATAGCATCGAAGATGGCACGTCTGTGCTCGTTATCCACAAGTTCCACGACCTCGGCTATGTCACTGCTTCTCTGCTCGGTGAGTACTTCCCTCAGGGCTGATATATCTCCGGATTCAAGAAGAGGCTTGATTTGCTGCACTAATTGTTTTTGTTCATCTGCCATTAAACCTCTTTTGTTGTTTCTGTTTCATTCGAAATACGGCTCACGAATTCACCCGCCTGTGGCATAAAATAACGAAATTTCTTTTACTAAGCAACAATTTTACATAAACAAATCAGTTTTATTAAGCTTTGCGTTATCAGGAACATCAGGCCGAAAAGGTGGGACCTTTGGAGCTGAATAACTTTTTGAATGATTAATCAGGCTGTTGGTACTTCGTCGAAAACGTATTTGCTATTCGCTGTTATCGAGGATTGTCATAAACGCTTCCTGCGGTATCTGAACGTTACCAACGCTTTTCATACGCCTTTTGCCTTCTTTTTGTTTTTTAAGCAGCTTCATCTTACGCGTTACATCTCCGCCATACAGCTTTTGCGTTACGTCTTTACGAAAGCCTTTGATGGTTTCTCTTGCGATGATCTTGCCGCCTATAGCAACCTGCAAAGGGATTTCAAACTGATGCCGTGGAATCGCTCTTCGCAGTCTTATAATCAATTTGCGGCCTCGCGCCTCTGCCTTACTGCGATGGACAATCAAGCTCAGGGCATCTACCTCAACCTTATTTACAAGGATATCAATCTTAACGAGGTCGCTGGCCTGGAAACCTGTAAACTCGTAATCCATCGTTGCATAACCTCGGCTGATACCTTTGAGAAGATCATAAAAATCATATACGATTTCGGCAAGAGGGGCTTTGTACTCAAGCATAACTCTGGTTGTGCTCAAATAGTCTGTCTTTAAGAGCTTGCACCGCCTCGACTCCGTAAGTTTCATAATCGCCCCGATTGTATCGGTCCCGGTTATAATCTCAAGGCGAATGAAAGGTTCACGAAGTTCTTCGATATGACTTGGAGCAGGCAGTTGACCGGGCGATTCTATCCTCTTAACGACACCATCCTTTGTCAGTACCTCGTAACTGACCGTCGGAGCGGTCTGAATAACCTCTATATCATTCTCACGCTCCAGCCGTTCCTGTATTATCTCCATATGTAGCAGGCCAAGGAAACCGCACCGGAAACCGAAACCAAGTGCAGGTGAATTCTGCGGGCTGAATGAGAAACTGGCATCATTAAGAGTAAGTTTGTCGAAGGCGTCCCTCAGCCTTGAATAATCCGTATTATTACCCGGATAAAAATCTGAAAATACCATTTGCATCGGTGCTATATAACCGGGTAAAGGTTTTGAGGCTGGTTCGGAATAGTCTGTAATTGTGTCCCCTATTGTCACATCAGCCAGCTTGCGGATATTTGCGATAAGATAACCAACCTCTCCTGTGCCGAGCTTGTCAACCGCGGCCATCTCAGGTTTGAATTTTCCCAGCTCGGTGATAGTATAAATTTTGTCGCTGCGCATAAAGCTGACCTTTTGCTTTATATTCAGGCAGCCGGCAAAAACTCTGACATAACATATCACGCCCCTGTACTGGTCACAGTGACTGTCAAAGATTAATGCCGCGGTCGGTTCATCGCTTTTATCCTCCGGCGCAGGAAGAAATGTCACAATAGCCTCGAGAAGTTCATCAACTCCCAGTCCGCTCTTTGCGCTAATCTTAAAACACTCATTGGCACTGATGCCGAAAACATGCTCGATCTCTTCGGCAACCCGGGCGGGGTCTGCTGCGGGCAGGTCAACCTTGTTGATTACGCTTAAAAGCTCGACATTGTTTTCAACCGCCAGATAAGCGTTAGCCACGGTCTGTGCCTCAACCCCCTGGCTGGCATCGACCACGAGCAAGGCACCCTCGCAAGCGGCCAGTGCTCGTGAAACCTCATAATGAAAATCAACATGGCCCGGGGTATCGATCAGGTTCAGCATATATGTTTTGCCCTCATGTTGGTAATTCATCGTTACCGCTGAGGCCTTGATGGTTATTCCCCGTTCACGCTCGAGGTCCATATTGTCAAGAAGCTGGTCGAGCTTTTGGCGTTCGTTAATCGTACCGGTCAGCTCAAGCATACGATCGGCAAGAGTGCTCTTGCCGTGATCAATATGCGCTATAATCGAAAAATTTCGTATATATTCCGTACTCATCTCGTATGTTTTCAAATGTCACCGGAGCCTGAATTTATGTAAAAAACACCTTGCCCGGGCTGATATAATATTAAGAGATTGCGCGACCTTGTCGCCGCCTGTCGGTTTCTTTTAACAGCCTTTTGCGTATTCGAATCGAAGATGGACAAATCTCGACAAGCTCATCCTCTTGAAGATACTCCATCGCCGCCTCAAGACTCATCTTTCTTGCGGGCCTTACCCTGGCTGCATCGTCTTTGCCCGAAGCCCGAACATTGGTAAGCTGCTTGCTTTTTACAACATTTACAGGTATATCCTTCTCCTTGCAGTGTTCCCCGACTACCTGTCCTTCATATACTTTTTCTCCGGGCTCAACAAAGAAAATGCCGCGGTCGTATAAGGCGTCAAGCGCATAAGCAGTAACTTGTCCTGTTGTGGTTGCAATCATAACGCCTGCTTTTCGCTGAGGTATTGCTCCCCTCATCAGCTCGTATCTTTCGAACGTATGATGCATAACCGCTCTGCCCTGTGTCGCATTCATCATCCTGGCATGAAGACCGAACAGCCCACGTGATGGTATTAAAAATTCCATATGAATAAAATCACCTGCACCGCTTTTGGGATCTATTTTAATTATTTCGCTTCGCCTGTCACCCAGAAGACTCATCACGGAATTCTGGCAATCCAGTGGGCAGTCCACAGCAAGTAATTCTATCGGCTCATGACGCCTCTCATCGACTATTCTCAAAATTACGTTCGGTTTGCCCACACAAACCTCATACCCTTCACGCCGCATATTTTCCAGCAAAATTCCAAGATGCATCAGCCCTCTGCCCGAAACATTGAATTCTTCAGGACTCTGCCCGGCTTCAACCCTTAATGCAACGTTTTGCTGAAGCTCCTTTTCAAGTCTTTCACCAATCTGTCTGCTCGTTACGTATTTGCCGTCTCTGCCCGCGAATGGCCCGTCGTTAACCCTGAATGTCATTGACATCGTCGGCTCATCAACAGAGATAACAGCAAGCCTTGAAGGTTTATCCGCACAGGCAATCGTGTCACCAATATCAACAGGGTTAAGCCCTGATATCGCACATATATCACCGGCCTGAACTTGTGAAACCTGCTTTCGGCCAAGCCCGTGAAACTGATGAATCTGCATAACTTTTTGCTGCGTATGCAGACCCTCTGAGTCGATGACAGTAACTTTCTGGCCTTCACTTAGCTGGCCTGCGAAAATCCTGCCTATTGCTATACGTCCGACATAATCCGAATATTCCTGATTGGTCACCAGTATTTGCAGAGGAGCATCATGGATAATCTCCGGTGAGGGAACATTATTTATTATGGCGTCGAATATCACCTGCATGTTGTCGGTTTTCTTATCAATGTCCGTCGTCGCCCACCCATCTCTTGCAGATGCATATATCAATGGAAAATCAAGAGCTTTATCATTGGCCCCAAGCTGAACAAGCAAATCGAATACTTCATTCACGACATCATCAGGCCTGCTGTTTGCCCGGTCAACCTTGTTGATAACAATTATGGGCCGAAGCTTATGCTCAAGCGCCTTGGTCAGTACAAATCTTGTCTGGGGCATAGGGCCTTCAAAGGCATCAACCAAAAGCAGCACACCGTCTGCCATTTTCAAAACACGTTCAACCTCTCCACCGAAATCAGCATGCCCCGGCGTGTCGATTATATTAATTTTATATTCGATGCCTTCACAGCCTGTATAATTAATCGCACAGTTTTTACTTAAAATTGTTATGCCACGCTCCTTTTCCAGCGGATTCGAATCCATAATCAATCCATGCTCACCTCCGGCCAGCTTGTCGAGATCTTCCTGCCGAAACATACCGGACTGGTACAGAAGCTGGTCAACAAGCGTCGTCTTGCCGTGGTCAACGTGGGCAATTATCGCCACATTACGAATATAGTCTGAATACATAAAAAACTCTCAAAAGGGAATAGTAGGGATTACTGAACTACCCAGTACTTGGTTTAATCATTGCTGTCAAAAAAGCTATTCTACATTATTCTTTCTCGATGTCAATGCAAAACCGCTGCTTATTTAATAAATGAAAAAGGGGCCTATACCGAGTAGGTATAGGCCCCGAATTGATACGAATCACCTTATTAACAAGTTAATTTGTAACCTGCCACTTACGGCGCGGGTGCATACAGGCGAATATCATCGAAGTACATCATACCTGCACCGCCGGCTACCGGATTGTTCCTGTTACCGAGACCAAGAGTAATCGAATTGACATTGGCAAGGTTCACACCCTGGTCTGCAAAGGCCTGCAAATCAATATTCCATTGAGTCCAGGCACTTTTTTGTGCTGCATCAGGATTATCATTATCGACACCAGCGCTGCCGTTTAGAACAACATACATTGTTTCGGCAGCATTAGAAGAAACACCTCTATACCAAATTGTCAATGTGTTGACGCCATTCACTGTCCAGTCACGGTTGGATGTCAACGTCAAAGTCGCCTCAGATTTTCCGACGGCATTGTCGTAAGACATTGGCATCGACTGCAAACCTCCGTGGACGATAGTCTGCTCGGCAAAAGGAGCATTAGCATTACCAACGACAGAGCCATTTATAGCCGGATTGTCGAATCCGTCCATCCAAGCCAGATATATCCTGTTAGAACCGGGCTCACCTTCATTAATGTCATTGTAGCTCTCCATATC
>JABMRO010000036.1 GCA_013202635.1 Planctomycetota bacterium | reverse complement strand
CTTAATAAGTTCTGAATATGCAGCAGAATCAATAACATCGTTTACACAAACAATAACAACCCGGTCATTTCCGCATTGTGGTAGCGCATCGAGCAGTGCACCACGCATTCCAAGCTCTAAATCTTTCTGTTCGACAGTTGGAAACTCAGGATATAGCTTGCCCACACCTTCAAGGTTATGTGTACCACCAACAAGTGTGATGTCAGTAAGTCCGGCAGCCTGGAGCCTCCCTGTTGTGATCTCCAAGAGATTCGTTCCGCAGATAGGGAAGAAAGTTTTTTCCTTAAGGGGCCAGAAACGCCGCGACCTGCCCGCAATGAGTAGGAGAGTTTTCACTCTGTGCATTTTAGGGGCTCAAATGGCTTGTTGCTAACGAAATTCGAAAGAAATGGGGCTATTTGATGCAGTTAAGGCAACTGGAACTTCAAGGGTTTTAAAGCGGCTTAAGGTTGCCTCATGCGGATGTCCAAAAGCATTCTCTTCGCCGACAGAAATAATCGCCTGTTCAGGCTTCACCATCAGGAGGAAGCTGGTTAAAGATGAAGTCTTGGATCCATGGTGTGCGACCTTAAGAATAGTTGAACTAAGATCAGCACCAGTTACTAGGATTTCTTCTTCAGCTTCTATTTCGATGTCACCTGTGAGAAGAATAGATTCTTCCTTATATAAGGCGCGGATAACAACCGAGGAATTATTAGGATTTTTCTCATTCCTGCCATTTGCATTGGGCCAAATTACATCAAGGACAACACCATCACCAAGATCAATATCCTTAAGAGGATTTGTGATAATCACTGGGATTTGTTGCCCAGTAATTTCATTAAGAAGCGCATGGTATCTGGAGGGTCCAAGCTCGGTTCCGGCAAGAAGAACACGTTTAACTTTGTATCGCTTAAAAACTTCTGGAAAGGATGCGAGGTGATCGTCATGTGGATGTGTGAGGATAACGAGGTCGAGTGTGCGGTCAAAGAAAGGCATGTGTTTGCCTAGATGCTCAAGAGTAGACATATCTGGCCCGCCATCGACGAGGACTTGTTTGCCTGAGGGGGTTATAAGAAGAGTGGAATCGCCTTGGCCGACATCCAGGAAGTGCACGCCAAGCTTCCCATTAGGAAGAAGTGTAAGTTCGTGAAGAGTAAGCAGGATCGTGATGATCATGCAGGCAACAAGCAGGCGCCGGAGAGAATGGGATGCATTCATAAAGCCCAGCACTCTACAGATATGTGTGTGGGAATAAAACAGAAAGCCCTAGAATCTAACGTTCCGGGATATGCGAAGTACGGCAATGCTAGAATTTGTGCCGGAGGCGTTACCATGGCCAGATTTGGGTGAGATTTGGCGACATCCGCCAAATCTCAGGCAAGGAGCCAAAGCGAACCACATAGCCTGTGTTATATGATCGTTGGTTTTTTCCGACTTCCAAGGCACCTGTAGCTTACGTTCTTTTCGGGGTGGGGGAACAAACATACAAAACAGCAAACAACGAAAATTATGGCTTATATATGCCAATAAGAAGCACTTGCAATATATAAGAAATAATGTAAAGTAACTATCCATATGCCGACTAATTCCCTGATTGGATTACCGACTGGCAGTGTTGAAAACATGGCTCAACAGCTAGGCATTGAGGCTGGTCTCTTTCCTGAGCCATTAAAACATAATGCGGATATTGTTGTATCGTCGAAATTACCAGGAGTCAGTTTCACACTTGAAGAGAGAATGGATTCTCCTAGGTATCTCACTAATGGTGAGCTCGATGGAGTGATCGTGGGGACAGATTACCTGGTTAACTATTTCCGGGAACAATTGGATGAGCTTCATGTCGTATGTTTATTACCTTTCGGGAAAAGAACTGTGGGAAGGGAGATGCAACACGTATTGGCAGTTCCTCAAGAGAGTGAGGTTACTACTCTTCAAGATTTGTTCCCCGACGAAATGGTTCCGATAATAGCGACGGAATGTCCCGTACTCCTGGATATTTATCTCAACAAAAACCAGCATAGGAACGGTGCTTATAGAATTCTGCATAGCCATGGACAAACGGAGCGATGTGTTAGAAGCAAGAAGGAGCATATCCCGCCTCTTGCGGATGCCATGGTCGATGTTTCAGAGACTGGTACATCGTTAAGAGCGCGCAGACTTCGCGGGATTGGTACTGTGGCAAAAGTTGCTGCTGCCCTTATTCCTACAAGAGAGATAGCAGAGTCTCAACCAGATGTCTTAAGAAGAATTCAAGATGTTGGGATACATTATCATACTGCGATTACCCATCGTGCTAGAGGTATGACATTACTTTCGTTCAATGTTCCTCATCTACATTTAGAAACTGCACAGGAAATTATACGACCACATCAAACATATCCAGATACTGAGAATGTATTTGGTACTTATCAGTCTGAACACGAACCCGCAGATCCTAATCGCATAATGTCCGTACATGTCGAGGTTCCAGATGATAGCGTACCGCAATTGAAGATCGACCTGGGGAGAGAATGTCAAGCTGACGGTACCCTAGAAGACAAACCCAAGATGGTGATGGGGCAGGATTCGTTTAAAGCAGTGCTTGAACGTCAGGGAGTAGATGAGCATATGAACCAATGGGTTTAAATTCCCGCATAAAAAACACTTTGTTTGTAAATCTAACATCATACAAAACAAAAAACATACATGGAGGGGACACCCAAAAAACGGAATGTCATATAACGTTTCGGGTTACCCGAAGTTTGAGGCGGTACAATTTGGTCTAAAAGGCCCCACCGCCGAAAAATTTGGGTGAGTCGTGGCGACTTCCATTATATTTTCAAAGAGGAGCCACGACGAACCGGGTAACCCGTGTTGTACGATCTTGCAAATTTAGTCTCGTTATTAAGAGTCCTTTTCTGCTTTTTTGTGTATTTTTTCCATAGATTCAGGATGATAATAATCCTCATCATACAAAATATTGGCAGGTATATATCTGCCTTCCTTTTGTACTTCATCAGCTCTTTTTTTGAGGTACTCTTTCCAGTCAACAGGAACATTGGCTAGAACATCGACAACTTCCGGTTTGTCCGGATCGTTGAAAGGAAAACGTAGAACTACATGATCACCCATATTGATTTAAATAAGTATTAACATTCATATGTTAGTGATTCTAAATCCGAATGTCTAAATTTGCAATTTCGTACAACGTTCCGCCTTGTACGACCTGTCCCCCGTAGCCTCCAGGCGAAGGGGGAAGTGCAAGGTGGTAAAATATTTCACGGAGTCCGCCGTGGCGGACGAAGTGAGTACCGCCGTAGCATTTGGGAGAGCTGTGGAGACATCCATTAAATTCAAAAAAGGAGCCACGGCGAACCATATATGCCGTGTTAGGTGAAGTTGCGGAAGAAAAAATCACTCGTTTTCCTTATTGGGATTCTCGTTTGGATAACAACAAAGCACGTTATCTTGGTATTCGATACCGCAGAAGTATGGACATATCGAAACGTCTTTCACGGCGCATTTGTGTTCATTGGTTCCTTCAGCTTTGTTCCAGGGACATTTGTCCTGTTGCCAACTAATATTCTTTTCATTTGATGTAAGATCAATGTCCATATTTGCGCCATCGAGTTTAATTATCTTGTTGTCATCCATAGCCCAATGATTATAGATTTTTTCTGTAGCAATTTCACCTAACGTTCCGGCTTATGTGAAGTACGAGGCGGTATAATTTGGCGCAGAGCGCCCTACCGCCGAAGAATTTGGGAGAGGAGCGCCGACATCCATTAAATCTCAAAAAGGAGGCGCGACGAGCCACATAAGCCGTGTTAGGTGCCGTAGCAAAAAGCCGGTTCTTTAAGAATTATTCTGATATTGCTCCTTAGAGGGATTACAATGATAAATCAAACGATCAACTTGCAAGTAATACAAGGCATAAGTACTATTCATAACATGCAGAAGGAACCCGCTGATTCTAGATTGCTGTTTTGGTTAATTACATATGTATTTTCGTTGGCAATATGGTTTGTGGTGCTTGTCGTTTCCATTGGAACAGGTTCAGAATTGGGAATTCGGACAATAGTAGGCCCAATTTTTATAGGTGCACTCACTACATGGCCGTTCCTGTTCCCGCCGTCGCGCTATTTCAGTTCCATTGCTGCCATGCTTGCTTGGCTTATCTTTGTTACGGGGTGTCATGCGGCCCCATCCGTATTCCAGTGTTATGACTGGGGCCATCTTCAAGTCTACAGTTTTTCTTTCTTCATCTGGTTGGTGATCTGGGGAGTCTATTATTTTCGTCAGCGTATCGTTCATGAGCGCTGGCGTGATGGTGTAGTTTTCGGATTGTTACTTTCCCTTATGGCACCAGCGTATATGTTTGTATGGTTTTTCAACATGATACTTGTGCCAGCCAATATAATACCGCCATTGCATGTTTTGTGGCTGATCATTTGCGCACGCACCAGTAAAAAGAGCAACATGCCTGCACATGAAGCTTTGATGCATGAGGAGGGAGCAGAATAAAACACAGGCTTTTTGCTATGGCACATAACGTTCGCGTGTATACGAAGTTCGAGGTGGTACAATTTCCCCGAGGAGCGAAGCGGAGTGGGGTCATCATTGCGGAATTTGGGCGAATTGGCGCGACTTCTTAAGTCAGTTAAAAGGGAGCGACGATGAGTCGCATAACCGCTGTTAGGTGCTGTCACTTTTTACGGTTTTCCGGAGTGTGCCCGAAGCTTTTTCGTTTTTTTCAGGGGGGAGAAACACATACAAAACAGTACACATATAAAAGAACCTTATGCTGACATGATTTCTTAATCCTTTGAACGACTAATGGTCATCAATATCTTCGCCAAAGTCATCTTCATCGTCATTTTCCAAGGTCTCTCTTCTTAGTAATGGTTCAAACATTTGCATTCTATCTAAATCTGAGAAATTTCCATTAGACACCTTAAATACCCCTGATTTGTGTAATCCAATAGAATTGAGAAATTGAGAAAATTCATCTGCATTGCGAAAATGCTCTCCAAATCCACAGATGGCATACACCCTTGGTAATATATCCTCACCTGAAATCTTATTTAAACGCTCGGCAACCTCAGTCGTAAAATCGTGATCAAAGTCTATGGGCTTATCGGTTGCTCCCTGAAAAGCAAGCAGCTGGTAAGAATTAGGATCATCATCAATGATATGACCGACAACTTCGATTGGATTTGCGTATTCAATGAAAGCGCTATCTTTACTACACATTAATTCTGAGAGTGCATCATTTTGACTTCTTGTTTTGTTGGTAGTGCTTATATCACCGGGAGATGGTATTAGTAATCCTTTAGGGGGATGAAAATGAACACGAATTAGACTGCGACCAAATTGTGCGATGTGACCTCCTTTTCCTTCCTCGTGCTGATAACCCGGGCTAGATTCATCTGGTGAAAGATGATCGTAATGATCATCTGTAAGTTCCCCTTCAGACATCATTTCAGCAATAGGATTTAGTTTCTTTACTCCCGCAATTGCCTGATTTACTTTAATACGATTGTCTTCTGTTAAATACACAATAAAATGGGCCTCCCCCTGACACTCATGAGAAATTTGAGCTGCTCTTGATAGCTCTCTAGTAAAGTCTTCTCTTTTTAATATTTCTGGCAGTGTAGATGGTTTCTGAGTCACATAAATATTATAACATATAAATATAAAATTACTAATTCTAATCTTGCACCAAAACATTAAACAACAAAATCGGTGGGAAGAAAAAAACGAAAAGCGGAGTCGGCACCGACGGAAACCAGAAAAAAGTTATGGCACCTAACGTTTCGGCTTATGTGACCTGCCTGCCGGCAGG
>JABMRO010000471.1 GCA_013202635.1 Planctomycetota bacterium | reverse complement strand
TAAGAGGCTTAGTTGATGACAAAATTCTTAGTAACCGGCGGAGCTGGTTTTATAGGTTCTAATATCTGCAGGGAACTCATCTCGCAGGGCTGCTTTGTAAGAGTTGTTGACAATCTGCTCACGGGCAAAAAAAGCAACCTTGCCTCTATCATAGACAAAGTCGATTTTATCCAGGCCGACATGGGCGATGCAGAGGTCGCCCAATCTGTTATGAAAGATATTGATGTGGTTTTGCACCAGGGCGCGTTGCCATCTGTCCCGCTTAGCGTTGATAATCCTGCCCCAACGCACAGGCACTGTGTCGATGCGACCTTCACGCTTCTTTTGGCCGCCCGTGATGCTGGTGTAAAGCGGCTTGTCTATGCCGCAAGCTCCTCCGCTTACGGTGATACCCCGACTTTGCCGAAGGTCGAGACTATGAAGCCTGTGCCGCTTTCACCTTATGCAGTTGCCAAGCTCGTTGGCGAATATTACTGCTCGGTCTTCTATCAAGTATTCGGCCTTGAGACTATTTCACTTCGGTACTTCAATGTCTTCGGCCCGCAGCAGGACCCAAAAAGTCAATATGCAGCCGCTATCCCGGCTTTTGTTACAGCAATATTGAAGGATAAACCGCCCACTATTTATGGAGATGGCGAGCAGAGCCGCGATTTTACGTATGTTGACAACGTTGTTCAGGCCAACTTACTTGCCGCAAGAGCCAAACAGACTAAAGGCGAGGTTATCAATATTGCTTGTGGCTTGGCCATAACGGTCAATGAGATTATTGCTATGATTAATGATGCCACAGGTAATAACGTTAAGCCGAATTACACCGACCCTCGCCCCGGCGACGTAAAACACTCCCTCGCCGACATAACTCTGGCCCAAAAACTAATCGGCTTCAAACCCAAAGTAACATTTAAACAGGGTTTGCAATTGGCTATAGATTGGTATCGCGAAAATCTTCTCTGACATCATTCCGAGCGCACGGCCGGGAAATTTTATGAACGGGGGATTGTCTTACGTTGTTTTATTTCCTTGTTTTCTATACTGAATTCTACCGGAGATCTTTTTTCAGTTTCTCAGCGGCCTGGATTAGTTCTTCTCTGCTGATTTGCTTTTTGGGTTCAAGTGGGAACGTCCATTCGTAGGAATCGACGATTCTGTCCGGGCTGATTATTTGCGCGAAGAAATCGAACGGTAAGTTATCGTACCAGGGCCCTTTCAAGAGGCGGTGGGTGTTTAAGCTCTCATAGCCCTCCTTGCTTATTCTAACCCAGTAATCACCGTACCATTCAAACGAGACCGTAACAGGTGAAGTACCGATTTCCTCATCGTTTAATATAATTAATGCTCCTTGTGGTTCGGTGTTGATTGTCAGCTTGCGTTCCACACAGCCGGATAGTAAAAAGCTGGCACTTAAGCCGACAGCCAGTAAGGCGAACAGACTATATTTTCCCATAACAGGTATCCTTAAAAAATCCTTAAGCATTATTAACAGGCCTATTATAAGAGAAAATCGAAAAGATAAAAGCCCAAAGCTTTCCGGTTTGTTTTTCAATCGGCCGGGACACATCTTCCCTCGGCCCAGGTTCGCAGACATTGGACTCTTTCGGCTAATGTTACCGAAAGGGGCGGCGAAGCCTTCAGTGCTGAGAGAATACGGTCTGTATTTAGGCCGGTTCTGTCGGAATACGCCTCATGCAGAGCGGATACTACGGCCTGCTCTATTTCAGAGCCGCTGTAACCTTCAGAGGCCTCAGCCAATGCTCCCAAGTCGAATTTGTTCGGGTCCCGCTTACGTTTTATTATGTGAATAGCAAATATTTCTTTTCGCACGTCCTTATTGGGCAGGTCAACAAAGAATATCTCGTCGAATCGTCCTTTACGCAGAAGTTCGGGGGGCAGGGCCTCGATGTCATTGGCGGTAGCGACGACAAATACAGGTGCCTCGCGTTCCTGCAGCCAGGTCAGTAAAGTGCCGAACATCCTCTGGGAAAGGCCTCCATCTGCGCTTCGGCTGGCGGCGGAGGCAAATGCCTTTTCGATTTCGTCAATCCACAGAACCACCGGTGACATCATTTCGGTTTGCCGCAGCGCTTCCCGTAGATTGCGTTCGGATTCACCAATAAAGCTGGCGTACAAAGCGCCCGGGTCCATTCTCAAGAGCGGCTGGTGCCAGGCGGTTGCTATAGCTTTGGCGCAGAGGCTTTTTCCGGCACCCTGAACACCGAGCATCAGCACGCCTCTGGGTGCTTCAAGGCCGAACTCAGTGGCTTTGGAGCTAAATGCGTCTTTACGCTGGTTGAGCCATTTCTTCAGTTGCCTCATACCGCCGATCTCGCTCAGGTCCAGAGGTGTTTGAATATACTCCAGCAGGCCTCCACGTTGAATCATCTGCCGTTTGCTTGCAATTACGCGGTTTATGTCGTTGTCGTCGAAGCGTCTGTCGTCGGCGACGGTATCGATAATAATGCGTTCAGCCTGACGGCGTGTAAGGCCGCGAAGATTACGAACGATTGTTTCCAGACCCTTTTGCGTGATGCCAATCTCAATGGGCGTTTTACGGTGGAAACGCTGCAATGTCCTGCGGACAATATCTTTCAATTCCTTTCGGTCCGGAAAGGAAATTTCGAAAGGCTTCGCATAAGATTTTATGACTTCGGGCAGTTTATCGGCGCTGTCAATCATAACGAGCGTATTACCGTTCTTCTCGAAACAGTCAATAAGGTCACGCAACGCCCGCAGCGTCAAGCCTGCTTTGAGATGCTCGGCAAGGTCGAGAGTTATACAAATAGATTCTTCCCTTGTATCGGTAAGGTGGCGAAGACCGGCGGCGGGTGATTCAGTATCAGCTATGAAAGGGCTGTCGGACAGCAGGCCTTCTCTGATGCCGCCGGCAACAGACCATATCCACATACTACGCTTTTGGCCAATCGCCGCTTTTTGTATTATTTGCAAGGCGTACTGCTCTTCATGGGTAACGATAGATATGCAGCAATAGCCGCCATTGATAAGTTGTTCAAATCGTTCAACGTCGTCCATTGTACTCTGCCCCAAGTATTTATATAGCCGGAACTACGTCCGGAATCTAAGGGTCTAATTTGATGACTGGAAGCATCTTACTATAGACATATCTTTAACTTATTTTGCCGCTCGGTTGTATAGAAAAAGTTATTTTTTAGGGCCTACCAGTTCGATAATATTTCCATCGGGGTCTTTTAGCAGAGTCAGATAGAAATTACCTCCGCCTAATTGGTAAGGCTCCTTCACCGGATGCACCCCGGCTTTTTTGGCTCGTTCGACTGCTGCGTTTGTATCCGAGACAAATATAGTCAGGTAGCTGTACCCCAGGCTCGAATGGATAAATTTATGATCAACTTTTTTCCCGGGGGCCTCGGTGAATTCCATAATTTTGATTTTGGTTGCGCTTGCCTCTTCGCCCAACACCAGCACCCTGACGCTGAAAGCCTGGTAATCGGCCAGTCCTGAATCGCCTGCCATCTCCTTCGGGACGTCGAAGCCCGGCAC
The DNA here is from genome assembly GCA_013202635.1 of Planctomycetota bacterium. Lineage (GTDB taxonomy): Bacteria > Planctomycetota > Phycisphaerae > Sedimentisphaerales > Anaerobacaceae > NIOZ-UU13. The sequence continues at coordinate 1,991 of JABMRO010000471.1, read as the reverse complement.
CTCGGTAAATCCCAGCGCGTTTTTATAAAACCGTGCCGCTTTTTCCACATCGCTTACTACGATTCCCAGGTCGATTGTTGTCCTGGCGAATTCACTCTTTTTTTCACCTGTGCCTGCAGCGCCTGCAAGGAATACGCATACTACAAGACAAAGAACCGGCAGGGCGATTAAATTATGTTTCTTCATTTCGTTTCTCCTCATATTGCTTAACGTGGATTAGTTTCTACAATTATAAAGAAAAACCAAAAAAACAAAAGTCCAAATTTATCCATTACGAATCTTTTGTCCGGTCGGCGGTGATATTGGCCGGTTAAATAGCTTGCAATAGTCTCTACCTGCATTATAATTCAAAAACAAGGCCGACCAGCGGCATTGAGAAACTGTGGAGTTGTGAATGAGAAACGGATTTCGACGAATCAGTTGCATATTGCATTTTATTGGCAATCTGCTGGAGATATTAGGACTGATTCTTTTATTCCCGCTGATAATTGTTCTCGTTTACTGGGGGCAAAGGGGGGATGGCTGTGTTACTGCAATTGCTTTTGTCACTGCGGCTTTAATCTCATTTTCGCTCGGAATGATTTTGCGGCATGAGTTTAAGCCTACAGCTATTAATCCGACTGATTCTATGCTTATATGCGCTCTCAGTTGGCTTGTTGTCTCAGCGGTGGGGGCTTTGCCATTTGTAATCGCGGCTCGTTCGAACTACCTCGATGCCTACTTTGAAGCTATGAGCGGTTTTACTACCACCGGCATAACAATTTTTTTGGGGCTGGATGATATGCCGAGGAGTATACTTTTCTGGCGGGCACTTACTCAGTGGCTGGGCGGAATAGGCATACTTTCCTTTTTCCTGGTACTGACATTTCAGGCCGGCGGGGCTCATCATATCTTCGGAGCTGAAAGCCATAAGATTTCTTCCCGCAGGCCTGCTCCGGGATTATTCCATACTATTAGAATAATCTGGACGATATACGCGATTTTGACATTATTAGCTGTGGCCGTTCTTGCCATCGAAAGAATGCCGGTTTTCGATGCCGTCTGTCACGGCCTAACCGCGGTTGCAACAGGTGGATTTTCACCTTATGACAGCAGCATCGGACACTACTACCTGACAGACCATCCCAATTACAGGTTGATAGAATATACCCTGGCGTTCATAATGATGTTAGGCGGAATCAACTTTCTGATTCATTACCGTATCTTGACGAAAGATTTTAAGGCCCTCTGGGATAATGTTGAAATTCGATACTGGTGGCGGCTCATTGCTGTTTTTGTGATTGTCATTATGGTCGAGCGTCTATACAGGACGGGTGCTTTTGAAGCCATCTTCAGGCGTGGTGTCGCTGTTGACCTCGGAGAAGTTGAGCGATCATTCCGGCACAGCATATTCCAGGTGATTTCTATCCTCACAACGAGCGGTTTTACCACGATGAATATAGGCTCTGATTTTTTCGGTGTCGCGGCCAAGCAGTTGTTTCTGGTTATGATGGTTATCGGCGGCTGTGTTGGCTCGACGGCGGGCGGCTTTAAGGTTTTACGCATCGCCATACTTAATCGGCTGATGTTCAGAGAGATTTTCAAACTGAGAACCTCCGGCAAGGCATCTACGGGATTGATTATCGACAGGAAAATATTACACGAGGACGAAGTTCACAGGATAGCCGCTTTATTTTTCACATGGATGGCATTATTACTGTTTGGAGGAGTGATTACGGCTCTTTTTTCAAATCAAGGTCCCTGGGCTTCATTTTCAGGGATGTTTTCCGCGATGGGCAATATAGGCCCGTGCTATATCTCGGGCCGGGATATGATAGATATTCACCCTGTTGTGAAACTAACGTATATTTTTGGCATGCTGGCAGGAAGACTGGAGATATTACCGGTATTACTTTTGTTTTCAAGGAAGGCCTGGAAATAAATGGTCAAAGTGGCAATCAATTAGCATATTATCCATAATTGGAGGTAATAAAAATGTATATTGTTATCAC
>JABMRO010000470.1 GCA_013202635.1 Planctomycetota bacterium | reverse complement strand
TGGTATCGGTACCTGCCGTGGGATCGAGGGGGCCGATCGCGACTCTTTCGCCGGCTGTGTCGAAATATACGGCCGAGCCCTTGTAGCCGGCCACCCATTCTACGGCGCCATTAAACGTTCCATCATTCCCGTTTCCCGTGATGTCGGCGGCCTCGGTTCCCTGGCCTTCATCGAATGGCCAATAGCCAATCAATTCCGCCAGAACTGCATCTGTGCAGATGCCTAAGACCAACAACATGGCAACAAACCATTTCATTTTTCGAAACATAATACATCCTCCTTCAAAAAGTTACGATAACAAAGACGATTCCACGGCTTTGGGGAGCAGAAACTGCAAACACCCTCATACACGGACACAAACTTCGCTAATATTATCTATACCAAATTATCCACCTTCCTGTCAAGGGAAATCCCTTGAAAAGGCAGTTAAGTCTATTTGTAGAGTCTCACATGCCGCCCCCTCAGCTTTCAATGTAAAGCACCTCAGAGACCACCTATGAAGAGCTTGTTTTGATAGTGTCATTACGTTCTACTGAAGACTCTTCGCCAGACCGCTGGAAAGCTTGAATTATCAAGGCAATCCTGATATTATATCAGAGATGAGACCCGATCCCAACGTATCGGGAAAGGTAAGCAGGCATAAATGTGAATTCTTAGATAAAGTTAATAAAAGAACCATCGGCATGGGCTTTGAGCTTATCTCACCTTAGCTTGCCGGACAGGAAAATGTTTCAACGAAAGGAAAGACAAGATGAAAGGTAACAGAGCATCGCATAATGATGTTTCCTCAGATTCAATTACTGTGCATCGCCAGAGACGGCCTGGAAGTATTCCAGTCGGAATAACATCAGCCGGGATTCTTTTGACGGTCCTGGTTTGTTTATGTGCTTCAGCCTGCGCAGTTGCAGAGGAAAAACGCAGCCCGCGTGCGGCCAGGAGCGTGCATTTGTGGTATCCCGCCGAACAGGGCGTCGTTTACTACAATGAAGTAACCGTAGAGAAGAGTTATCCGGGCAGCTACTTCTGTGTATGCGGTTTCAGGCACGGTTATTTCGGCATACAGGAATTGTGGAAAGGCAATAAAGTAGTGATTTTTTCGGTCTGGGACCCGGGCAATCAGAACAACCAAAATACCGTGCCCGAGGACCGCCGGGTAAAGGTATTATATGGGGGCCAGGACGTGCGCGTCAGTAGGTTCGGCAATGAAGGCACCGGCGGCAAGAGTATGTTCGACTATCAGTGGAACGTCGGTGAGACGTACAGGTGTATGGTCAAGACCTCCGTCGAAGGCGACAAGACAACATACGCCGCCTATTTCTATCTCAACGAAGAAAAAAAGTGGAAGCATCTGGCAACATTTCAAACGATTACCGGCGGGGACTACCTTAGCGGGTATTATTCATTTGTTGAAGATTTCTTACGCAACGGCAAAAGTGCACAAAATGTCCGCCGGGCACGTTACGGTAACGGCTGGGTCAAGACCAAAGACGGCAAATGGATGCCGCTTACCAAAGCAAGATTCACCGCCGACAGAACACCAACCATGAATATCGACGCAGGTATCAGGGATGGCCGGTTCTTCTTGCAGAACGGCGGAGAGACCGAAAACCATACCCCGCTAAGGTCACAGATGGACTGCCCCCTCGAACAGATGAGCAGGCCTCAAGCGAGCTTTGACGACAAGTGGGAGCTGGTCTGGGCGGATGAATTCAATTATGAAGGACCGGCCGACTCAAATAAGTGGGGTTATGAAGTGGGTTTTATTCGCAACCGTGAAAAACAATACTATGCAAAGGCTCGCCCTGAAAACGCCCGCGTTGAAAACGGCACGCTGATTATCGAATCGCGGAAGGAAAAATATAAAAAGGGTGAATATACGTCGGCGAGTCTGCACACATGGCACAAGGCTGAATGGTTGTACGGCCGAATTGAGGTGCGTGCGAAGCTTCCGACAGGTAAAGGGATGTGGCCGGCAATCTGGATGCTGGGGACCAATCGCGATAAAGTCGGCTGGCCCGCCTGTGGTGAGATAGATATTATGGAGAACGTCGGATTCGACCCGGATACAATCTGCGCCAACATACACACCCGGGCGTATAACCATGTGAAGAGAACGAACAAAGGCTCGAAGATAAAGGCCGAAAAGCCTTACCAGCGGTACTATGTATATGCGATTGAGTGGCACGAGGATCGGATCGACTTTTTCCTGGATGACGAAAAGTATTTCACTTTCAAAAATGAAGGAACAGGCAATGACGTTTGGCCTTATAATAAACCACACTACCTGATATTAAACGCGGCTATCGGAGGCTCCTGGGGCGGACAAAAGGGAATCGACGATACTATCTTCCCGCAAAAGTACCACATCGACTACGTGAGAGTCTTCAAGAGGAAGTGAATCTAAGATACACAACGCAGAGGCGTTTCGCCAACCGCCCCCGTGACAAGAACGGTGTCGGTTACTTAAGCTGTATCCCCCGAGCGACAGGGTGGATCTGACGGAACTATGCAGACTGACTGTTGTCGGATTTTAGACCGAAGGACTCCTTAGGGAGGACGACCCATATGACCACCTGAGCAATCAGACCAAGAGCAAGAACAATGACGCAGAACCAATAGGGCCGGTAGATTCCGAAATTCCCGGACAGATACCCCCCCGCCCCGGCGCCGACAATAACGCCGAGCGAAATGGTAACTTCGTGTATTGCCATCTGGGCGGAGCGTTTTTTGCTGCCGCAGGCACCGTAATAGAGGTGAGAGCTGTAAGCAAAGCCAAAGCCGTAGCCCATAATCACAAATGCCGGGACAAATGCCCAGAGCGTACGGCCGAAGATAATCAGAAATAGAGACATGGCAAGAATTATCTGAACGCTCAAAAGCAGCACCGGTTTGAAATGCCAGAAGGCGAGCCGGCCTGCGGCGGTCAAGACCAGAAAGTTGCAGATTCCAAATATTGCGATAATCAGCCCGAACTGAGTTTCTGAGAATCCCAAACCGGTAAACAGCAGTGCAAATTGAGAGCGCGTAACCCCCAGACAGGCCCAGGAGCAGAACAGGGCAATGCGTGCCATCCACTTGAAGCGTAACAGCAGCCCCTGGTCGAAAGAGATTTCCGGTGCATCCAACGGCTGAACAGAAGCGGCGGTTCCGGCAGAACCGTCATGAGCAAGACAGAGCAGCACAAAGCAAACAGCAAGAAACGCAACACCCACCACGACCGGCCCAAGGGTGCTCATATCCACGAGCACACCGCCTATCAGGGGGCCCATGATCGCGGCAGATGACCACATGCCGTTGTAGGTGCCGAGGCGGCGGTTCAGGACAGGACCCTCGTAGTCGGCTGAGACCCAGCTCATAAGAAAAGGCCAGAACAGTGACATTGCAGCACCGGAGAGTGTGCCTGCGGCAATCATCGTCCAGATAAGCGCGGGCCTGCCGAACTGGTCGTGGGCTATTGCATGATAGGCCACAACGACCATCACGAGAGTTGCCAGAAACATGGCCGCGGCGGCTGCGCGGGTCGCATGTCGGGGCGCAAGATGGCCCAACATCACTGCGGCCAATAACAGGCACAACATATAACCTAACATGTTGAAGGCCCAGATGTATCCGACGTGCTCTTCGGTTCCGCCGATGTTGCGTATGATAAACGGCATGGCCGTCCACAACACGCTTAGACTTGTCGCCATCGCAAACGCTGACCCGTACAAAGGCCAAACGTTCACAAGGGCCTCACGAACACGTTTCGAATATCCTTTTAAGCAAAATCTGTTATTATCAATGGGCTTCATCTTGTGCAATTTAACTAAGACTGTTTTACAGTTGGCAATGATTATAATCCATCTGCCGGCAATCGACAACATACGCGGGTTGATAAATACTTTAGGGAAAAGCAGACGAAGTATTTCGACAAGCAGGACGGTCTTGATTATTATTCTAAAGGTCTATCTGGCACCCGAAACCTGCGTAACGATATAGGCACGGCGGTTGCGAACGAACTGTTTGATTCCGTTGCGTCGGCTGGCGTCGAAACCCTCAGCAATCAAAGCGTCGGCGGCATCATCCAGAAACCGATCGAAGGCCGTCGGAGCGTTGTTCGTTCCGTACGATGTCTGCCATGGGCCGTTCACAAGCTCTGCAAATGCCTGCTCGTACATCTGCCGGTATTTGGGGTATCTTAGAAACTGATTGACCTCCGGAAACTGGCCGGAATTCACGGAGAACAGGTTCGTGCTGGGCCCATTGCCTGAGCCGAGCGTAAAGTCAATGTCCCAGGGAAGGAGGTACCACTTGCCCTCCGGAAGTGCATAGTAGAAGAAGTTATTCTTACCGCGATTGTATCCATAGCTGTCCCAGTCGCCTACTGCATGACGAATCGCCAGGACCTTAGCGAAGTGTTCGGGATGGATGACCGACTCAATCGCCTGTTCATACCTGGCGTTGCTCGACGGCGTGTTCATCGCGACTGCAAAATCGAACAGATGTTCCCAGTTGTCGTTCTCGCGATGTGAGCGTTTTTCAAATCCCCACCGATAGGTCTCCTTAAGCAGCGGGTGCCTGTAGTCATACTTCAATCCTTCATCAAGATTGGCAAAGCCCGTACCGTTGGCCGAGTACTCGAAGTAGTCATCGACTTTATGGATGTAGCCGTCGGTATCGTTCGGAAACCACCGGCGAATATAATCGCCATCGATTTTCTGGACGTCCTCATAATTGGCGTGGCTTCTGCCGTTGATGATAACGCGGATATACTCCTGTGTCGAGAACTCCAAGCCCATTTGCGAATAGAACCAGTATGAAGCACGTTCCTGGAGCGGGCCTCGGTTGCTTCCCTCGGTATTGTCGAGATTAATCTCCTCACGTTCTCTGAATCTCTGGTCCGGATTGAAGTCGATTCGATAGGCATATCGGTCGCGGGGATCCCGGCCTGAGCCGCTTCTGAGAAACGGGCTGCCGCGGAAACGTATTCCGACATTGTAAAATACCTCTGAGTCGTTATAAACGAAAGTACAATCCATCAGCTCGTTCGAGAGATTGGGACGAGACCTAAATGTGTTGATAACCTCATCAGAGAGCCAGATACGGTAGGTGGCAAACTGGGTGTTCACAAGCGTATCGCCGACACGAACCAGACAGGTCCTCTCGGGCACATCCGCCGAGGGTTCCAGTTTGGTGGGGAACCGTGTCGATGCCGAGCCGTCTGAGGCCTCGATATAGAACGCCCGCATAGTCCCGCTGGACGCACCCGGGATTGTAGCTGTGAAGATGCCGTCCCCGTCAATAAGGTCGTCACCCGATGCGTCGTCGAGCATGGGTCTGCCGGTGAATCCTCCCTGCCCTTCGGATCTATAGTAGAGTATGACCGAGTCCACGCCGTCATTGTCGGCGACGCGGGCTCTGACAACAATGGGCTCACCGGCAGTGGGCAGGACGGGCGTATGTCGCACCTCCATAATGTCGGGCCCGCGGTTTGGCACAAATGCGGTATTTTGCAGACCGGGCGTGCCCAAGTTCAAAGGCATATTGAGTTCAAATACATGTGCCGGTCGCGGCGGCTGAACGGGCGCTCGTTCCCGGCTCGTTCGCAGGAGCAGAAACCGGCTGCCCCGCAACCAACGGGCCCAGCCACCGAGCGTGACAGTGCCCGCTTCTAAACTGGAAATCGACTGGTTAATTCGATTGGCCCCCGGGTCACCATGGCCGGTTGAAACCAGATGTAACGACCAGGACCCGGAATAACTATCATCCATAGTTACAAACGACCGAACGTGATTGCCGAGCATCCGCCATTCCGACGTTCGACTTTCGAAACCGTTGTTTTTAAGGTGGCTTCCCCGGCCGTATTCAACTCTCATATCCAGCTCATCGAGGAGCACCTCACCCCGGTTGAGCAGCATAAGCCCGAAGACGTTAACCTGATCATGGGTGTATCTGGAATCATCACCGTTAATGGTGAATGTGAATTCCTCCCACGCAGTCTTGGCGCTCTCGTTACTGTCGGCCCAGGCATCCGGCGTATTGTTATTGCCGTAAGGATCGCGCAGCTCAAGACTTGCCCCCTGGCCGTCAGCCCACTTCGGCCATCGACCGCCGTCGTAATAGGTTACCTCGTCCACCGTGACCATATATACCTCGCCGGTATCCGGATTCACTTCTTCGAGCGGATACGACAACCGGACACACTCACTGTGATCATTCAGGTTTTCCGAATACGGCCCAAAAAGATTCGAGCCGACAATCAGATTATCATACACGTTTTCGAGCAGGTTTGGGTCCTTGGCCACGACCAGATATGAGCCCGGCTGCATTTCGGTGCCTTTCTCGAAATCGTAGCTAATACCGTCAATAAAGGCCCAACCATCCAGTTGGACAGCGTTAGTACCCCGGTTATACAACTCAATATATTCATAGCGCTCGTCGCGGGTTCCGTGGTGGTACATAATCTCGTTAATCACGATGTCAGTAATCAACGGCCCGGCATTTGGCCCTTCAAAAGTAGCAGAACTCAGATATCCAAAGAAGCCGGAACCATCCGGAAACCTCCCGAAAGTTACTTCCGGCTCTAAGGGTCCATAGCACACCGCATCCAAAATGCGGACCGGTTCCGGCAGCGGACCACTCATGGCAGCTGTTACATAAATCGTCTCACCGGAAAAATCCAGCCCAAAACCAAACCCATCGGTTCCCGTGCCTTCCGCGACAGTCCAAAACTGTCCCGGCTGAAGCACTATCCCGTCAGGGATTTTGTACTGGAGCAGGTTGAGCCGGTCATCGCTTAGATATACGTTGCTCAGATCGACCGCAGTCGGGCCCGGGTTGTACAGCTCTATCCAGTCGGTACCCGGGGGCAAATCGCTGTTGGCCAGCAGCTCGTTTATAACAACACGTGCGCCGGAATCTTTACCGCCGGCAGACTGATCCACAATCGCCAGGAGTATCGGGCTTGCAATACAGTCCGAACTTCCCGAAATCGCCGCGTTGTGGGTCTGGATCGCAAGGACATTTACGCCGGGAACCAGCAGGTTCATCCTCTCGGTCAGGTTCACATTGGCAATAGGCGGCTCCGTAGCAGGCCCCCCGCTTTGGTCGAAGGGGGGCGGATCACCGGAGATTTGCCCTGAGTCCGCCACTCGCGTGCCGTTAAGGTACAGCACAAAGCCATCGTCATAGTGGACCTCAGCCCATAGTTGAGAGAAGGAATTGATTTGCTTTGCCGTCAGCGTAAATCGCAGGCGCGCATATATGGAGATATAGTTTCCACTCATGTCGTCCAGTTGGGTTCGAACGTATTGCAGCTCGCTGGGATTGTTACTATATCCGTATCCGCTCGGCCCATCGAGCCATACGGTCGTCTGCGGGTCGTCGTTGAACTCGGCGCCGGTCCAGGCCGTCGTGATTACTCCGCCTTGCTCCGGCGATGGTTCCTCAGTCCCCTTGAAATACCGTCCGGGATGGCCCACATCCACGAGCGTCACCAGCGTGGGGTCAGCAGGCTCAACCTGAACCTCATCCGGCCCGCCCGGCGTGCCGCCGATATAAGTGCTTGCAGACCAGGTTGACGCCTCCTCCGGGTACCCCCCCTGTTTAGCGAGAATCAGCGAGTGCCCTGCTCCGTCTGGTGAGATTGGCCAGGACCTTGCGTCGTCGTATCTAAATGAGATGACAATCTCCCCGCTGCCGTTGGACACGTTGGACAGCTCGACCCGTTCGCCATCGTTGCTGAGCCGACCTGCAAAGGGGCCTTGCACACCGCTTATGCCGTATGCCGCCTCCAGAGCCGCAGGATTTTGTGCCAATACACGGTATACCTTAGGCCCGAAATTTGTTTCGTTTACGAACACGTAACTAATCCCTTACGTGAATCCG
>JABMRO010000469.1 GCA_013202635.1 Planctomycetota bacterium | reverse complement strand
TATCTGTGGGAAAACGCCGAGGCGGCACTGGCCTATATCGAAGCTTATACAGACACCAAAAATCAATCGTATCTTGCCGATGCACTTACAATCCTCCGGGCGATAGCTAAACATCATCACGGACAACACGGATTCTTGACAGAAGGAGTGGACTGGAATAATCACGTAGGCAAGCAGCATCATTTCAATCAGGCCGAGTACGGGGACATACAATATACCGAACCCCTTTTGAATAACCTGCATATCGTAGAGCCTACTTTGCTGGCATTGAAACTCGAAAGTACAACCCGGAAACCTTAATCGTAATATCTTAAAAGAGAGGAAATTAAAGATGAGAAGATTTTGGATTTCTCCAATCGTAATCGTATTTGTCGCCTGCGGCTTTCTTACGAACATTGACAATCCAGCCATCGCACAGGAAAAGCAACCGAAACATCTGGTACCTGCGGACAAAAATCTCTCACAGGATGCGGTTCGGCTTCTTTTTGAACGGGGCCGACGAGAAGTCTATAGCGGCAGGGAGCTTGAAACGATAGGAATGCCCGTAGGAGGCATCGCATCAGGACAGCTATACCTGCGCGGCGACGGAACGCTTGGCCTTTGGCAAATCTTCAACAAACATGTTTTCACAGGATACGGTTTGGAATGTTACCGCGCTTATAGGCCCGACTCGCCGGTGGACTCTGGTTTTGCCGTGATTGTAGAGCAGGACGGCAGGACATTTGCGAAAACACTGAACCAGGACTTCGGGAAAGTGGAATTCTCAGGTTTATACCCCATTGGCAATGTTCGTTATCGTGAAGATGGATTCCCTGTAAGTGTTTCACTGAAAGCTTATTCACCTTTTATTCCGCTTAACGCGAAAGATTCCGCCCTGCCTGCAACAATATTCAATATCAGCGTCGAGAATGTATCAACCAAAAAACTCTCTGTCAGTCTTTTAGGATGGCTTGAGAACGCCGTTCTCATTGATTCTGCAAAGGCAGTGCATGCTCTGCGTCGAAGCCGGATTGTCAATGAAAGGCAGCGGACACTGATTGTGCATACCGCCGAGAAGGCGCCGGTACCCAAAGGAACTGTAGAGCCTCGTCCTAAAATCGTCATGGCCGATTTCGAGGGCTCAGACTACAATAACTGGAAGGCAACAGGCCGGGCGTTTGGCAAAATACCAGCTAATGGCACACTGGCAAGCCAGCAGGAGGTAAGCGGCTTTTTAGGAAAAGGGCTTGTCAATACATTTTTGGGTGGTGACAAACCACAAGGCACGCTGACGTCGCCGCCATTCAGAATCTCGCGGAAGTTCATCAACTTTCTAATCGGCGGAGGCAATCACTCAGGCCAAACCTGTATAAATTTGCTTATTGACAACAAAGTTATGCGTACGGCCACTGGTAAGAGCAACGAAAAACTCGAATGGTACTTCTGGAACGTAGAACAGTTTGAGGGCAAAACAGCGAAAATCCAAATCGTCGATAAATTTTCCGGTGGCTGGGGACATATTAACATTGACCAGATAGAGTCGTCGGACGAGCCGCACAAAGGGCCGATGGGACCGCTCGACAAACTCCCCGACTACGGCTCGCTGGTTCTGGCTCTCTCGAATGAGGCAATACAACCTCAGAAGGTTGACAAGCTTATTGCATCTATCCCAGATAGAGACGTTAAACTATACTCAAAGGAGAATACCGCCTGGCCTGTTACAGAAAGACAAAGTACAGCTTTGGCTGCTCACACTGTGGAATTAGCACCCGGCGCCACGCGCACTTTCACTTTTGTATTATCCTGGTTTTTCCCCAACCATCCGAACGGACGCGAGTACGCCAACCGCTTCAACAGCGCAGCCGATGTCACTCACTATGTCCTCGATAACTATGACCGTCTTGCTGGTAATACGGCCAAATGGTACAAGACTTATTATGAGCACAGTACCCTTCCACAGTGGCTGCTTTTCCGCCTCCACTCGACCGTATGCAATCTGGCAACCGGCACCTGCCAGTGGTGGAAGAACGGCCGATTCTGGGCTTGGGAAGGTGTCGGCTGTTGTGCGGGCACCTGTACACACGTTTGGAACTATTCTCATGCGCCCGCACGTCTTTTCCCGCAGCTTGAGCGAAGCGCCAGAGAAATGCAGGACTTCGGCGAAGGTTTTGACTCTGAGAGCGGCCTGGTCGGCTTCAGGAGTAATCGCGCTTACGCCGCCGACGGGCAATGCGGCAGCATACTTAAAGCCTATCGCGAGCATCAGGCTTCCGCCGACTACAGTTTTCTCAAGCGCAACTGGCCAAGTATTAAAAAGGCCCTTGAGTTCTCCATACAACAGGATGGCAACGATGACGGCCTTATCGAGAACAGCCAGCATAATACATACGATATTAATTTCGAAGGGCCGAACACATTTGTCGGCTCGCTGTATTTAGCTGCGCTTCGGGCAGCCGAAGAAATGGCGAAAGATATGGGCAATGAGCAGTTCGCAAAACGCTGCCGAAAGATATTCGAAAGCGGCAGCCGGCTCACCGTTGAGCGGCTCTGGGACGGTGAATACTTCATCCAGCTTGTTGACCTGCAGAAGCATCCGAAATATCAATACGCAAAAGGGTGTCTGTCCGACCAGCTTTTCGGCCAGGGCTGGGCGCATCAGCTCGGCTTAGGTTACATTTATCCGCCACGGTATGCTAAAAAGGCGCTGCAGTCGGTCTGGAAATATAACTGGGCGCCGGATATTGGGCCTTATAATGCCGAACATAAACCGGAGCGCTGGTTTGCCAGACCCGGCGAAGCGGGTCTTTTTACCTGCACATGGCCGAAGAGTCCGTACCATAAAGAAGGTGTTCGCTACAAGAGCGAAGTGTGGACAGGTATTGAGTACCAGGTGGCCGGCCATATGGTCTGGGAAGGAATGCTTGACCAGGCACTTGCGATTTGCCGGGGCATTCACGACCGTTATCACCCGGCCAAACATAATCCCTTCAACGAGGTCGAGTGCGGCGACCACTACGCACGGGCAATGGCAAGCTGGGGAGTTTATACAGCCCTTGCAGGTTATGAGTACCACGGGCCCAAGGGACATCTGGGCTTTGCTCCAAAAACAACACCGGAAAACTTCCGCGCCGCCTTCACAGCCGCCGAGGGCTGGGGATTGTTTAGTCAGAAGCGGGACAGAAAAATCCAGCGTGAGCGAATTGAGCTGCGCTGGGGCAAATTAAACTTAAAAACACTTGCCTTTGCGGTTCCAGAGGATTTTCATAAAGTCAAAGTGGTTGTGATGTTGGACCATCAAGCAGTCAGCAGCAGCCACAAGCTAAAAGACGGCCGTCTCGAAATCAAACTGGCGAAAGGACAACTCGTCAACGAAGATCAGACGCTCGAAGTGGCTATTCATCGAAAAGATAAGTAACAAGCCGTGTAATTGTTGGAAGATGTTAAATCTTCAAAAATCTTCTTGTGTTTTTCGCAAATAGCTGCAAAATGTTATTCTGCAAGGCCCGGAAGTCCATTCGGGCGGCAAAGTAGTTGCCTTCGAGGGTAACCGCCAGCCAGGCCAGAAGGAAATGCTTCTCAGGCGGCGCGGTCGAGTTGGCCCACGAGAAGGCAAGGCATAGCTATCATAAACGCTACTGAACCAGAAAGGAGCTAAAGATGAGTTCGGATACCCTCCCCAGACTTCACAACGCCATGTGGCCCGGGCTGGTCGGCAAAGGAAATGAACCGGGCCAGGAG
>JABMRO010000468.1 GCA_013202635.1 Planctomycetota bacterium | reverse complement strand
ATCGACGAGCAGTGTATAAGCCAACATCTATATACAGCGGGGCTTGCCGAGCCGGACCTGCTGATACGTACTGCAAATGAAATGAGAATCAGCAACTTTCTGCTCTGGCAAATTTCATATAGTGAATTCTACGTTACAAAAACCTTTTGGCCGGATTTCAAAAAAACATCTTTGGAAGAAGCAATCCTGGCCTACGCTCAACGAAACCGGCGTTTCGGAACTATCAAATAAGCTGATAAGTGGATGAGTAGATGGGTGAACGCTTTTACTCATTTGGGCATCAACATACGGGCGGGAAATAAAAAACCATGCTCAGATACAGATTGTTTTTTGGAATCTTGATGACGGCGTTTTTTATAGCTGTTGTCATTTTCGACGGCTGGCTGGACGGCTCACTGACGGTTGTAACCACCGATGATAAACCTATACAGGGAACGGTTTTTTGCCTCCTTATTGCTTTGTTGGCAATTCCGGCTCAACTTGAATTGTCGAAACTTGCAGCGGCAAAAAACCTGAAGGTTTTTATTCCCGTTTCAATCATCGCCTCGATTTTGTTCGCCACCAGCGCGTATGTGCACCAGTTTACAGAAATTCGGCCTGAAACTTATCTAATCTTCCTCTCTGCCTTCGTGTTGTTGGCTTTGCTTTTATATCAATATATATTTTATAACACTTCCGGAGTATTGGCTAATTGCGGAGCAAGTTATTTTACGATTTTGTATTTAGGGCTTTTAAGCAGCTTCTGCGTGAGAATACGGCTCGAATTTGGACTCTGGCCTTTACTTATGTTCGTTTTTGTGGTAAAATCCGCTGATATAGGGGCTTACACGATTGGGAGCATGTATGGCAGGCACAAATTTTCGCCTAAAATAAGCCCGGGTAAAAGCTGGGAAGGAATGGGTGGCGCAGTTGCATTGGCAATGATAGTTGCTGTTGGTTTTGCTGTAAGTTGTGATATAATGACCTGGTGGTCAGCGGCAATCTTTGGCGTGTGTTTTGCGTTCATTGGTCAGATTGGAGATTTGGTCGAATCTATGATAAAGCGGGATGCCGAGCAAAAAGATTCCGCAAACAAAGTGCCGGGATTCGGTGGAATATTGGATATTATCGATTCTCCTCTGGTGGCCGCGCCGTTTGGGTATTTGTTCTTTATGCTGAGCTTTGGATAGAGAAGAGCTTTGGAAGTTAAGATACAATTAGATTCAACCGATAAACAGCTTGAATTGTTCGGTCCGGCCGACAGTTACTTTCGGCTTCTGCGAAAATCGCTGGGGGTTCACATTACTGCTCGGCAGGGAAATTTAATAATCTCGGGCAAAGAGAAAGATGTAAATAAGACCGTTGAGGTCATCGACAAGATGCAAAAGCGACTTCTCAAAAGCCATTCGCTGAACGCTGCAAATGTAACTACTTTTATACACCAAAGCGAATCACCGACAATTCCGGAAACCAGCGAAGCCATCACCGTCTATGCTCATAAAAAGGTCATTGGACCCTCCACGAAAGGACAGCTAAAGT
Organism: Planctomycetota bacterium; assembly: GCA_013202635.1. Taxonomy (GTDB): domain Bacteria; phylum Planctomycetota; class Phycisphaerae; order Sedimentisphaerales; family Anaerobacaceae; genus NIOZ-UU13. The sequence continues at coordinate 1,627 of JABMRO010000468.1, read as the reverse complement.
ACATCAAAACCATGCTGGCCAACGACCTTACTTTTTGCACAGGACCGGCCGGGACGGGTAAGACTTATCTGGCTGTCGCAATTGCCGTATCAATGCTCAAAAAAAAGCAAATCAGGAGGATTGTGCTTGCGCGTCCCGCCGTGGAAGCAGGTGAAAAACTCGGTTTTTTGCCGGGAGATATCCAGGAAAAAGTCAATCCGTATCTTCGGCCTTTGTTTGATGCGCTCGAAGATATGATGGATTTTGCCCAGATGAAAAAATTTATGGAGCTGGATATCATCGAGATAATTCCCCTCGCCTTTATGAGAGGCAGAACGTTAAACGAAGCGGCCATTATCTGCGATGAAGCCCAGAACACATCGGCCCTCCAAATGCTGATGGTACTGACAAGACTGGGACATGGCTCAAAAATGATAATAACAGGTGATATAACACAGATTGACCTGGAACCGGGCCAGAAAAGTGGAATGATCGAAGCAATTGAAATATTGCGACGAATCAGAGGAATAGGCTGTGTAGAGCTTAACCAGAAAGATATAGTCCGACATCGACTGGTTCAAAATATTGTGCAGGCTTACAAGAAAAAGGCCAAAGCTGATTAGTTGTTGTTATTTAGTTTTGTGTGGGATATACAAATGCCGTTTTGGAAGAAAATAAGTCCGCGTAGAATTCAGGTTCGAAAGAATATATCCGATGAGCGTTTTTCACGAATAAGCCGGCTGCTGGACACCGATTCTTTAATCTCGATCCTGCTGTGGTTTCTTTTCGTGATCCTCTGTGTTCCTATTTTAACTTTTGAGCTGATCCAGCAGGTCTATTACTTCGACCTGATATTCACTGCGATTATAGTATTACTAATCTGTCTTGCTATAGCTTTCTATATCCATCACTACCAAAAGAGAATAATAATAAATCACACAAGAGCGCTGGCGCTTGTCGGTTTATATACTTTGCTGCTGATAGCAACCAAAGTTACCTCTTTGCTGTTCAATCATACTTCCGGTGCCACGGGAAGCGCTGTGGCGGCAGCTATTATTTTAACAATAGCTTATAACCAGCGTTTTGCGATAGGTATGATTATGTTCTACTGCCTGCTTGGCTGTTTTGCCACGGGAAAAATTGCCGGAGGTCAACTTACGGATATCAACCTGTTTTTGACAATGATTGCTGGTGCCGTTACCTGCTGTTTTTCTTTGAGAGAAATCCGTACAAGAATGAAGCTGCTCCAGGTCAGCGCTCTGTCGGCGGTGATTGTATTCATAACAGCAGGCTCCCTGGCCAGCTTGGACTTTTTGGCCGATAAATTATCGCTGTCGGAAATCTTCAGCAATGCTGGCTATCACGCCGGTACTACTTTCCTTGTCGGTCTGCTCATACAGAGTTTACTTCCGCTGATCGAAAAAGTCTTTCATATAGTGACAAGCATGACCCTTCTGTACTATAGCGATGCGAATCAGCCATTGTTGAAAAAACTTGCCATGGAAGCCCCCGGCACCTTCAGTCACAGTCTCTTAATAGGTTCCATTGCCGAGGCCGCCGCCGAGGCAATCAATTGCAACGGTCTTTTGTGCAGGGTCGGTGCTTACTATCATGACATCGGCAAAATCAATAAGGCAACCTATTTTAT
>JABMRO010000467.1 GCA_013202635.1 Planctomycetota bacterium | reverse complement strand
CGGATAGGGGAATCCGGGGAAGCCGGCAACAAAAAATGTATCGCCCTGGTTGCCCTGGATTGTGTCCTCGGCGCCGGAGTTCACATCGTCAAAATTATCTCCCAGGTACACATCGTGCGAGACAGCGGAATCTCCCGGCCTCCAGCTAAGGTTCACCCATGTATCCTCATGGAGTGCAGTGTCCTTCGGGACAGGACCCAAGGCAAATGGATATGATACTCCACCACCTTGCATAACACCGAGAATCTCTGTCTCGGTCAATGCAGAGTCGTAGATGCGGAGATCGTCGAGCAGACCATTGAAGTAATGGCCAAGGTTTGGGGTGTCGGTGCCAATACGAAAGTCGGCGGTCGAAGCAGCAACTCCCTGTGTTACAGACACTGATCTGGAAACCTCTCCATTAATATACTCTGTGTAGGTATCGCCAGCATCATCATAAACAACAGCAACGTGATACCAGGTATTTTCCTCCAGGGCCAATCCGTCCGGCTCGGTTGCTTCTCTGCTGAAGAAGCGCCCGCTGGAATCCCTTACATCTGATTCTATCCTGGTTTGGTATAGGGCCAACTTAAAGCCGCCTGCGGCGCCCCAGCCAGGATCATCGAGATCGCCACATATTTTACCATCCCCACCTGGGTTATAAGGGTTTATCCAGACCGAAATTGTGTATCCTTCTGTCGTTCCTCCATCTCCTACGGTCGTGAAGCTCACACCAGTCCCACAATTAACATACTGAGGTGAGCCGGTGAACTCAAGCGCCTGGTCGAAACGACCGGGCACAAAGGCCGGGTCGCCGTTTGGGGTGCCATCGTGGCCGTTGCCAGACAAGTCAGCGGCATCTCCATCAAGGGGCCAGTGCGCCACCAGACCAGCCGAGGTATTGCCTGCTACACCCAGCACTAAAACAAAAGAAATTAAATAAATCAATTTCCTGCACATAATTAGTCCTCCTTTAGAAAAACATTATAGATTGTTAATTGAAATGTAAACGGCTCACCACAAAATACAAGGCTCTTTAAACTCAACTCCTCGCTCACTTGAAAGATTGTAGATACTGTTCCAGTTTTTAAACTGGAAAGCCACAGGTTTTATCTACATTATTTATAACAAATCTGCTAATTTCCCGTCAAGGAAAAACTCTCAAATTATCAATACCTTTTTGAAAAAATTGAAAAAATCAACAATCGAAATGCCACTATGCGATGAATCAATATGATAGGCTCATAGGCTCACTGTCTCGGCTGTGCTGACGATAAATTGTAACTCCTTTACAGCCAAGCTGATAAGCTGATTTAAAAGCCTTATCAACAGAAGCCACTGTAGCTTTTTCGCTGAAATTAATAGTCTTACTGACTGCTGCGTCGCAGTGCTGTTGAAATGCCGATTGCATCTGAATATGCCATTGAGGGTTTATATCATAGGCACCCTTAAATATCCTGCGTATTGCAGGCGGGATTTGGGGTATCTTTTGAATACTGCCGGTTTTCGCAATTTGATTTTCGAGTTTTTTGCTGTAAAAACCATGATTTTCAGCTACCTGTTTGAAAATCGGATTTATCTGGAGCATTTTTGAACCATCTAAAATCTGGCGGACAAACACCGGAGAATAGACCGGCTCAATGCCAGAAGAACAATCTGCTATGATACTTATCGTGCCGGTTGGAGCTACACAGGTAATGGAGGCATTGCGCACCTTTTTCTTTCTTTTCGTTCGCCAGATGCTGCTGTTCCAGTTTGGAAATGGCCCACGCAGATCGGCAAGCTCACTGCTGGCTTTGCGGGCGTTTTTATTTATAAAGCCCATAAGCTCCGAGCCGAATTCGGTGCCCCGTTTTGAATCATAAGGTATCCCGAGCAGGAACAAACAGTCTGCAAAGCCCATAACCCCCAGGCCGATTTTGCGGTTTCCCTGAGACAAACGAATGGTATCCCTGACAGGATATTCACACACATCGATAATATTGTCCAGAAATCGTACAGCTAATCTGACAGTCTCAGCTAATGCCGGCCAATCCATATCTGTTTTGCCATTGGCTGTGTTCACGAATTTGGTCAGGTTGATACTGCCCAGCGTACAGGCTTCATAAGGCAGAAGTGGTTGTTCGCCGCAAGGATTGGTTGCTTCTATACGTCCCAGCGAAGGTGTTGGATTATCACGGTTGACTCGGTCTATAAAAACAACGCCGGGCTCACCGGTTTTATGTGCGCACTTGACTATCATTTTCCAGATATCACTAATTGTGAGAAATTGGCCTGCTCGTTTGGAGCCTGGCCTGCCTTTGCCGGTGAGTTTCTGCAAATCGTTAATTGTGTAGTTTTTGATGTCAATTCGCCGCGGCAATAAGTACTTCTGCTGGGTGCGGGGATTTGTTACCATGTGCAAGGTTTTGCCGGATTTGAGTACCTTTTTCATCCAGTCATCTGTGATTTTGACTGAAATATTGAAGTTGGTGAAGGCGTCCAGGTTTTGCTTGGCGTGTAGAAATTTCAGTATGTCCGGGTGCTCGACACCCATCATACCCATATTTGCACCACGCCGAAAAGCGCCCTGCTGGATTGCGTTGGTTGTCTCGGAAAAGACACGCCAAAAACTAATCGGTCCCGATGTTGTTCCTCCGCTGGAGGCAACTCGGTCGCCTGTCGGCCTTAATTTATCGAAGGAAAATCCTGTACCGCCGCCGGCCTGCTGAATCAGGGCGGTTTGCTTAATTGCCTCGAATATACCTTCTATGCTGTCTTCAATCGGTAGTACAAAACAGGCACTGAGCATTCTCCGGCGCTGTGCGTTCATAAGGGCAGGGGAGTTGGGCAGAAATTTTAACGATGCCATCAAATCGTAGTATTTTCGATGCCATTGTCTGATTATACTGTCATCTGCGCCGTATTTGCCTTCAGCTTCGGCTATCAGTGATGCCACCCTGCTAAAAAGCTGGGCCGGTGTCTCTATGCACTTGCCTTGATGGTTCTTGATTAGATATCTGCTTCGCAGAACAGTCAAAGCGTTTTCACTAAGTACGGGGGCATTTCCAGGTGGCGGATGAATATGGAATTCGGCCATAAAAAACCTTAACTTTTAAAATTATATAGCGGATTGGTTGTAGATTCCTGTCTGCATAGGAATGACAAGACTAAACGTTACAGCTTATTTTTTCTAATCCATTTAAAACGAAATACATCACGAATCCTTTCTCTAAATCGTATTCCCAAACGCTGTGTGCTTGACTTAAACTCCATTCGGCTTAAATCGTCCGTAGTGAGCTTGGCTGGAGACCTGCCGAATATTAACAACAAGCCGGCCGCAAGCAAGCTGAGAAATGAATTTATCTTTGTTCGGACACGCATATTTAAGATTCGTGGCTTTTTTGGGACGCGATTTACTATTTTCAAACAACTACAAAATTATCTTTGTATGGCTAATTTTAAGCCGGCTAACAGTTCCTGACCGGTTCTGCTTATCGATTTGGATTTGGCAAACAATTGATGTCTGTCCAGAATTTCCGGCTTGTAATCATAATATCTTTGCACCGCTTCAATGCCGCCTTCGACAGTGCCGCTGGTTTTGTATTGGCCGTCTAAAAGACATGAGCTGAATTCGTCATCGTATTCGGCGGGATAAATAAGCGCCACTACATATTTATCATCACCATATTTTGACAAATGTACTTTGGCTCGGCAGGGGGGGGGGATTTTGTCAGCCAGGCAAACAAGTTTTTTGAAATCTCCTCTGGATGATTCGAGAGCGTTCGAATAGAAAAACATCCCTGCCTCAAGCTGAAAAGTCTGAGCCGGTACACCTTTTAGTTCGAGTGTGCCGTCGGGATAAGCTCTGTGTATTTTATAGACTTTGTTGTGCTTGTATTTCTCACTTTCGAGAAGTTCAGCCACTTCTTCAGCGGTAAAACCGACCCCAGCGTGGTCGCCGAAGTCGAAGAGGTACAAACCGATATATTTTTCGCTATTTTGTAACTTTGGTAATTTCATAATTCCATATTATAACCTCGGTTTATATGAATTGCACGAATTTTCTGGTTGCAGAAACTGTGAAATAATCGGCGAATATTTTTCAAAGTTTCATTTTTTTTATTTTTTTAGCTTTTCAAAAGTGATTTTTAGCCCTATACTTTGAAAATATTCGGTGCCATACCTTTGGAAATCCAGGAATATTGGCTGGAAGAGTAGTTTTTGTTAAAGTGTTTATTGAGAATAATGGTAAAATATGTGGATGTAGCAGTGCGGCGAGAAATGGTAGCCGGAATGCTGAAATAAACAATTAAGTTTAAGGTTTGAAAGAGGAAAAAGAAGTGAATATTTATGTAGGAAATTTGTCGAACGAGACAACCGAAGACGGCTTACGTGAGGCTTTTGAAGCCTTTGGCCAGGTTGAATCTATCAACATTATAAAAGATAGATTTAGCGGTGAATCCAGAGGTTTTGGATTTGTGGAAATGCCCTCTAAGCAGGAAGCAGAAAAGGCTATCGAAGAAATGAATGGCAAGGATTTGATGGGTCGCGCTGTAAATGTTAATGAAGCCCGTCCCAAGACCAACCGTGGTGACAGCAGAGGCGGACGAGGAGGTTATGGTGGCGGCGGTGGTG
>JABMRO010000466.1 GCA_013202635.1 Planctomycetota bacterium | reverse complement strand
TCCTTCATCGCATTAGCAATCACGTTAGCCAAAGCTGGGTCAAGCGGTTGATGTCCTTCAGTAGTCTTTGTTATGGACTTGTAAACGTCCTTTGGCAATCGCTCACGCATAACTGAGTCATTAAAAACGTTGGATCCGAAGACCTCTGTTACTACCTCATATTTTTTATCCATCTTATTTCTCCTGCTTTAGACACAAAACGTCTTGTCAAATTTTAATGTTCTGCCGCAATTCTACGGGTTTTAACCCGTAGTTCTTTACTTACATTTTTTACCGGTCGCTGCCGCCGCCCTAACATTACGCCTTTTTATATCACGCAAACTCCAAGCCGGCCTTATTACAGTTGTGCAATATGTGTGCCACAACCCCTTAATTTTTGTATATTTTATAACTGCTTCTCTGGTAAGCAGTTATAAAGATAGCATGTAATAGTTCCACCTAAGTCGACGCTACACTTTTGTAACATAACTGTTGGAATGCTACAATTTCGTCTCTTGATGCACTCAAAGAACGGGCCCCGCCAACTACAGCAGGGCCCGTTCGCCAAAACCTCACCGACACAAGATGCAATGAATCAAGCCTGACCAACCAGTATCATCCTATCGCCTCACCGTCCCTTTCACCTGTACGAATTCTAACGCATTCTGCCAGGTCAACTATGAAGATTTTGCCGTCACCAATTTCCCCTGTTCTTGCACCTTCGATAATCGCTGCTATTGTTTTCTCGACAAAATCCTGATTAACTGCTATTTCAAGCCTTACTTTTTTGAGCAGATTCACCTCAAATTTAATGCCTCTGTAGCTTTCTTCATAACCATGTTGTTCTCCACAGCCCACGGCATTGGTAACAGACATCTTGCCAACTTTAGCATTATACAATGCTTGTTTGACATCGTTTAATTTATGCGGTTGAATATACGCTATTATGAGCTTCATTATTTTTATCCTTTCTATCGCTAAGACTATCTTTTAAGTTGTAGTGAATATCTGGAATCCGCTGTAGGCTTCCATTCCATGCTCGCCAATATCAAGACCCTTAAGCTCTTCTTCAGGTACCACTCTCAAACCGATCGTTTTGCTAATGAGATAAAACAATCCAAGTCCAAGTCCAAATGCCCAGACAAAAGCAGTACCAGCACCGAGAGCCTGTACGGCGAACTGTTTTAGTCCACCTCCATAGAAAAACCCTGAGCTGGTATTGAAAAGCCCGACAGCAATGGTACCCCATACACCGCATACACCGTGTACGCTGACTGCGCCAACAGGGTCATCAACTTTGAGGATATTGTCAATGAAAAGCACACTCAAAACAACCACTACACCAGCTACGGCTCCTATCAAAAGAGCGCCTATTGGAGAGACACCATCACAGCCAGCAGTAATTGCTACCAGGCCTGCAAGAGCACCATTCAATGCCATCGATGCATCAGGTTTCTTCAATACTATCCAGGCTGTTATCATCGCGAAAACGGCTCCTGCTGCTGCCGCAATATTGGTAGTGACAGCTATGTAACCGATCGAACTATCTCCGGTTGTTGTACTTCCTGGGTTGAAGCCAAACCAGCCAAACCAGAGTATGAACACTCCAAGAGCAGCCATTGGTATATTGTGACCTAGAATAGCCCTTGGCTTCTTGTCCGGTCCGTATTTACCCAGACGCGGCCCGAGAATAATCGCCCCTGCCAGTGCCAACCATCCGCCGACTGAGTGTACAACAGTTGAACCGGCAAAATCCAGAAAGCCCGCTTTTTCAAGCCATCCACCACCATCCAATAAGCTGCCCCAAGCCCACGAACCAAATATCGGGTATATCAGCAAGCTTATGAAGAAACTGTAAATCAGATAGCCAATGAACTTTGTGCGTTCTGCCATGGCACCAGATACGATTGTGGCAGCGGTGGCAGCGAAGACTGTCTGGAACATCAGAAAAGTCCAGTTCCAACCGGATCCCTGTTCAACGCCGCTCATGGCAAACAAAGTTGTACCGAAAAGGCCGTTAGTTTTACCGAACATAAGCCCAAAGCCGATAAAAAAGAACGCTATCGAACCGACAGAAAAATCCATCAGATTCTTCATGATAATATTGACTGCGTTTTTTGCCCTGGTAAAACCTGTCTCAACCATCGCGAAACCAGCCTGCATAAAAAATACCAAAAAGGCTGCCACGCATGTCCAGACGATATTTATATTAACCTGTAATTCTTCCTTTGCGGCGTTAATGGCGGCAACCTCCGGACTAACCGATTCTGCGAATACCGGCCCAACTGCAAAGCTCAACACCACTAAACCAACAAATAAACAACCTATTATTTTCATTTTTACGCCCTCTTATAAATTCTCATTAAAAACTTTTCGAAAGACTGATACCGACGAAGAAATAATCACTTTCAGAGCTGAATGAATCGCTGGCTCTTATACTGTCGCTGAGCAGTGTCACATAGTTCAAGCTCGGCGATAGCGTCCAACCTGCAATTTCAGTGGGGAACGAAATCGATATCGCCAGGTCGTTAAGCTTATCTTTTTTAACGCCCCAATAACTCTCATTATAAGACGAACCACCGAATCCCAAGCTCGCACTGATCTCCATCCCTACCGGCATATCCGGAGTAAGTTCGGCAATTTTGTCAACGCTGTGACTCAGACCAAAAGATGCGTAGGTGCCCTTAACCTCATCAATATCATGATATACGGTTATTGATGGACTTAACGGTAAATCAAAGTTGAGTCCCCAATAAAACTCCGTTGTGTCACCGACTACGCTGGGGAAGTGATAATTGATTAAACCAACAGAGTATCCTACCCCTTTGAGTCCTGGAAAATCGCCCGAATAATCGAGGGAGTAATCCCATTCTGTAAATTCACCACTGTTATTATTGATACTTGTCGTTTCAAGGC
>JABMRO010000465.1 GCA_013202635.1 Planctomycetota bacterium | reverse complement strand
CTACAGACAAGGATGCAAGAAAACGATTAGATACCATAAAAACCAATCTTTAGCTCTACTGAGACTCAAACACAGAAAAAAATTTAAAATATTTCAACTTTTTTAACAAATACAGCATTACCCATAAATGCTTTTTATATAAGCTCTTACAGCATAGATAAGTCAACAAGAATCTGACATTTCGAAAATAATCAAAAAATAGATGAAACAAAACTTGATATCACAGCGTCTATACTATAAATTAGTTTGTATAGCAAACTGATATGAAGTACAAATTTGTTTATGTTATGGAGATTAATCATGGAACAAGAAATTGATTTTAAAGAAATCGAACAGAAAGCCTTCAGAGAAAGCAATCAGGACGGTCTGCTGGAGCTTGTGATGGGCATATGTATGGCAGCAATGTCCACACGCCTTATTTCGCCGGTTCTGGTCTTCATGTTAGCTCTTCCTGCGCTTCTCTTTGGCCCTGTGCTTGTGGCTATGAGGAAACGATTCACGTATCCCCGAATAGGCTATGTCAAACTCATTCCGGACAAGCCGAAAGAAGTCATTAGAGCCATTTTTCTCATAACGCTTATCGTGGTTGTGATTATAGCTGTCATCTTTGTTTTTTTCGGTGATGTGCGAGATTTCAATCTCTGGATGAAATGGATTCCCGTCTGGGGGGGAGTGGTGCTGGCAGGTATGTTTAGTTCATTCGGCTCCAAATCCGGCTGCGCACGCTATTATGTTTTTGCCCTGTGGTCCTTAATAAGCGGCTTCGTATTGTCAATTCTCAATTTTGAAGCGGTAGAAACAGGCACACTACTGTACTTTCTTGTTATGGGATGCCTGCTGATTCCCTGGGGGCTGGTTACATTCATCCGTTTCCTGCGAAAATCCACCAAGCGGTTACAGGAGGTTAACGATGGTAAAGAATGAAATAAATGAAGATAGCCTCCAGCCACTCGCAGAAATCGACCGGGTAATTCATGAGCCGGCCAGACTTTTAATCTTAGCGTATCTGTCCGTGGTTGAGAGTGCGGACTTTCTCTTTCTGATGAACCAGACGGGCTTAACGCGAGGAAACCTTTCTGCTCACTTGAGTAAGCTGGAAGCCACCGGCTATGTGGAGATTAAAAAGGAGTTTGTGGAAAAGATACCCCGGACACTCCTGAGCCTTACTGAAGAAGGCAGGACAGCATTTCTGCAATACAGACGCAGTATGAGGCAGGTTCTCGATAGCCTGGCTGAATGATGGCAGAAAAGATTATAACTCGTAGAGCAAAATAATAGTGTTTATCTCCGCAACGGTCTTTTGTTGATTGTGTTAGGCTCCGGCCTACCCGCACTTCCTTTGATATTTTCAAATCTGAAAATTGGTTAATATTACCTACTCATCCTGAACCTGCCGCATATAGCTTAGCGGCTTGCTTTATATTGTTAATGAATCTATAATTGCCGCATCTATACAGGAGATTTGTATTATGAAGACATTGACAAAAGAAATCTGGATGGACATACCGCAGCGGCGCGCGATTGTATCTATCCATAATGAAGTAGAGCGGCTTGTAGATAAAAGCGGCGTTCAGGACGGCCTTGTACTTATTAACGCAATGCACATAACAGCATCGGTATTTATCAACGACAACGAATCGGGCCTTCATCACGATTACGAACTCTGGCTTGAAAAGCTCGCCCCGGAAAAACCGCACAGCCAATACCGCCATAACGGGTATGAGGACAACGCAGATGCTCATCTGAAACGGCAAATAATGGGACGTGAGGTTGTGGTCGCAATTACAGAAGGAAAGCTTCATCTTGGACCGTGGGAGCACATCTTCTACTTTGAGTTTGACGGCAAACGCAAAAAACGTCTTTTAGTAAAAATCATCGGCGAATAAATTGGTGACCTGCTGGAACTGATACTTTTCTTAATTGAGGTGGTTGTAATATCGCTATCGGGTGTAATGGCGCCGGGGCCTGTGACTGCTGCGGCGATTGGGATGGGGACACGTTCGCGTTACGCCGGCATGCTTATAGCCGTTGGGCACGGCATTGTCGAATTTCCGCTGATGGTGCTGATTGTGTTAGGTCTGGGCAGAATACTGAAACTATCCACCGCACAAATTATCATCGGTTTGGCAGGCGGAGCGTTTTTGCTGTTAATGGCAATCCAAATGCTAAAGAGTCTGCGAGCAGAAGAAGAACAACAAACCGAAACCACCAAAAGCACTCCGGTGTTGACAGGGATAATACTGTCGGCAAGTAATCCGTACTTTCTTGTCTGGTGGGCAACCGTAGGATTAACTCTTGCAACCACTGCTACCGGAATAGGTATATGGGCCTTTGTGGTATTCGCAATCGTTCATTGGCTGTGCGACCTTATCTGGCTCAGTGCGTTGTCGTGGGCGAGTTTCAAAGGCTCGGTATTGCTTGGTCCGCGAGTAATGCGAATAGTGCTTATGATTTGTGCGATAGCACTATTTTTCTTCGGCCTGTTCTTTATTTACAATGCCTTCATGATTTTGTTTAAGTAATTTTTCACTATCTCGTGTGACATCGAGTATTTGTTTCAGGCTGTACTGAGCCAGGATGTTTCGCTGTGATTGATTTATCTGCTCAAGAGCCTGCGGCTGATCGGGTGTGGATTGTGCAAAGCCCGCAACAGCTACGGCTTCGGCGATATCGGATAGCCTGATATTTGCCGGGTCTTTTACAGGCAGGAAACCCACTTTAGGCTCGGAAGTTTTGGCTATCAATCCCCTTCTAACGAGATGGTCGAGAATTTTGTCTCCGAACTCGGGGGGAACATCTAATTTACTGCATATAACCTCCGGCGAAACCGGGGCCTGATTCTTCATGAAAGCAAGGGCTATCTCTCTGACGATGTTTATGGCGGTAATGTCGTTTGCTATGAAATATTCTTCGTTTTCTTTGGCAGCGGCAATCTCAGCGGCGTCGAGACTGCTGAGATGCTGAGTGGTAAATGTCAACTGCAGGCCGAACAGCACAGTGAGCCAGGTAATATAAATCCAGAACACGGTCATCGGAACCAGGGCCATTACACCATATACCGTGCTGTACAGCTTTAATTCCGTAATACCGTATCCGAAGGCACTTTTGGCAGCTATCCAGACCAAAGCCCCTACCGCGGCACCCCAAATGGCGGCTTTTGTCTTAACCTTTGTATTCGGCAAAACAAAATATAGCAAAAAGAAGGCAACTGCGGCTACGACATAAGACAAAAGGACCGGCGCAATATCTGCAAGAAAAGTTTTCTGAAACCACGCGATTGTTGTATATGGATTAGCTATATATATGCCGGCCCCAAGAAGCAAAGGCCCAAGAGTCAAAAGCGCCCAGTAGCTGATAATCCGATGCAGAAAATTTCTGCCCCTCGCAACGTGCCAGATGTTATTAAACGCTTTTTCTATCGTCGCCAAAAGAGATAAAGCCGCCCAAACAACAATTACCACACTAAACAGAGTGATCGAGCCTTTGTTTACACCGGTAAAAAACTCATTGACTATTCCATTGAGATATTCCGTGATCTTTATTATTTCTTCCGGTTTCTCTTTATCAGGTGTTATCTCGATAGTTGAGAGGTTAAGCTGCTCATAAACAAGACTCCTTAGATTTTCACCAACGTTACTATAAGCCGGGAACGACTGGAATATCAAAAGCGTTACGATAGCCAGGGGCACAATTCCGAAAACCGTATGATACGACAGGGCGGCCGCCTGACGGCCTGCATGGTTTTTCTCCAGCAGTCTGATACAATGAGACCACAGTTTAATCTGAAAGACCGCAAACCGGCCGGCCTTACCAAGCTGAGTTGTAGGAGTTGATAAAAGCTCCTTAAGCGATAACATCTCTATGCCCTTTCAATTCAAGGTTATATCGGCAAATTCAGGTGGGAACCTGCGGGAAAACAGCAGGCTAAATGAAGAATATTGGCCGCAATGGAATTGTTACGATTTACCGGTCTATTTATGTTATTTCAATAATTGTTCAAGAATATTCGGTAATTGCTCCTCCAGTTGTTGTAATAACTGGCCCTCAAGGAATTTGCCAATATCAATTTCGGGCTTATCGATTGTGCCCTTGAGCGAGACCTTAATCCTTTGGCTGGTTGTTTCCTGACCGACTCTTACTGTTCTGCCATCGGCGGTGTAGGGTAAAGTTACGGTCATATCCAGGCTCTTATCCAGACCGATAACACCTTTGAAATTGACGGGATTATCACCGATATCCATTTGCATATCATCATATCTGAGAAATCCATCCCGCAAGACAAACTTCGTAGGATGGATAGTAATAACCGCGCCGCGGGCACTGGTACCGCCCGCCGAAAAAATCGTGCTGAGTAAACCTGAGGCCTGCAAGCGCAATTGGTCCATTGAAACCGTACCAACAACTTCAGCTTGATTTTTGGCGGCAGCATCGAGCGGAATAGTGAGCTGCTCACAGCTAAAAGAAGCAATGCCGCTGGCGTTGACGGCGTCGGCAAAAATTGGATTGAGATATACCAGAAGCTTTTCAGTCGTCTGTTCGTTGATTTTGATATTCTTCATTAGCTGGAGCGGTTCGGCAATTTTTAATTGCGCGGGCTTTTGGTTGAAATCCACCTGACCGGCAAAATTAAACCGGCCTTCATTGACGATAGTTTCAAACGGTGCGATTTTAAGCAGGCCGTTATGGATTTGAATATCTACGTCGGTCGGGCCAAAATCCACCCCCATATAACCAGCCTGTTCAAAACCCAACTTGGCGTTTGCGGTAAGATTAGCCATGAGTTT
>JABMRO010000464.1 GCA_013202635.1 Planctomycetota bacterium | reverse complement strand
CGTCCTCGACATAGCTTTGGCTATGCCTGCGGCGATTTTGACCTTCCGCCTTGCCGGAGAAAATTTCGCACGTTCTCGTAACAAAAGCAATTTTTAGAGGCCCCCTTATATTTTCCGGCCTGCTCTCAAGCTGGCTTTCTCAATAATAACGCTCCGATTATAATGCCTGATCTGAATTCTGTAAAATGAGAAAATGACTGTTTTGATTAATGGTTGCTTACTGAAAAGGAACCGTATGAACCGCCGGCTATCATCGAAAAAATATTTTAGTTACTCTTGAGGACGACAAAAACCCCAAATTCAGCTTTCACAGGTATGTGGATGGTATCGCTCTTGCACCTGCCTTGAGTGACGGGAGTTCCGAAAAAATCTTGCGGATCCATTATGCGATATGAGTCGCTGTTTTTCAAAAAGGGTTTTGTTCTGACTTCCAGTTCATCTGCTCGGTCCCAATTGTAAACTACTAAATGTGCACGATTAGGGTCAAATCGGTTGGCCAAAAGAACGCTTTTTGTACCTTTTGGATGTTCTTTCCCTTTAATTATGACATTTCCTTCCCGTATGACCTTATTATAGCGGATAATATCCAGCCCGCCGTGTACTATTACATTATCACGGACCTCGCAGTTTTCGTTATATGGCGCCGTGTAACCGATTCTCATGCCGACATTATACAAGTAGTTTCTGAATACACGGATGTTATGACTCGGCCTGCCACCGCCAATTAAAAATGGTCCTTTGTTGTAGAATATATTCTCTTCAACAAGGTAGTTATTTACGTATGCCCTTTCAGACCCATAAGCATGCAAAGTGTACGAACCGTCATACAGGCAGCTCATTATGCAATTGGAGATTGTCTTAACGCCTTCGTCATTTTGGGTGTAGATGCAATGTCCGTGGCCACGGTCGGTCCCGAGCCAGCCGTTGTCGTAAATTATACAGCCGTATATCTCCGGATTGATTTCACCCTTCCAACAACTGATGCCCTGATTGCAACTGTGAATAATAAGGTTTATATACTTGCAGTTCTTTCCGCCGAACATATGAACTCCGCCCCATGGACGATTTAAGTCTTTGGGATGTGAGCCCGGGCTGATTGCTTGTTTGGACCTTGGTTCGGAAACAAATATCTCGAGGTCGCGCACCCAAACGTGGGCGGATGGGCTTTGAACTGAAAGACCACCGTCAATCCTGACTCGCTGGCCGGGTATTGGTCGAATATGGATAGGAGCTTTTTCGGTACCCACAAGGCGGATTTCGTAAAGCTCTTTGGGACGGCGTCTGTACTTACCTTCCAGCAGATATATTGTATCGCCGGCTACAACTTTCTGTTTGCCGGTTAAAGCCGAGGCAATATCCCAGGGAGACTCTTGTGTGCCGGAGTTTGTGGATTTACCATCGGACGCTATGTACCACTGACCTGCAGAACTAATCTCCGTTGCTATTGCAAGCAAACACGCAGACATAATACACACATATTTCATTATCAGTACCTTCTGTTTTCTTTGATTAGTCCAGTTGCCGGTAATTAATACCCATAGCTTGCAGGCGTTTTAGATGGTGCCGGAGGCGGGTAACAAAATTTCCATAGTTCTTCAATTGTTTTTTAGACCATCCGATCTCGGCCAGGGCAATTGCACGGGGATAGGCCATATACTCAAGATGCTTCCGGGTTGAAATATATTCTCCCCATAGCTGGCCCTGGACTCCTAATACATGTATGGCTTTTTCCGGTGTAATTGCTTTTGGAATTGGATCGTATTGATAGACCTTCTCCAATGGAATAAGCCCACCAATAGCCAGAGGTTCATTTTCAGGAGAACTTTGGTAGTAATCGAAGTAGGTATGTGAAGTCGGCGCCATAACGACATCGTGGCCGGCGTTTGCGGCGGTGATTCCGCCCTGAATACCACGCCAACTCATCACCGTAGCTCCGGGGGCGAGGCCGCCTTGCAGGATTTCGTCCCAACCGAGCAGTCGCCTGTTGTTCTCCGTCAGAAAGGTATCCATCTGTTTGATAAACCAACTGTGCAACTCATGGGCGTCGTTGCAGCCGAGCTGTTTCATCTGTGTCTGCATCTCAGGGTCGTTTTCCCACAGTTTCAAATTTGCCTCGTCGCCCCCGATATGAATGAATCGGCTGCCAAACAGCTCAATAACTTCTGCAAGCACGTCCTGCATAAATCCCACAGTCTCGGGACGGGGAGCCAGCAGGCCGCCCAGCGCTGCCCATTGCTTATCGAGCGGCATACCCTCTACACGGGCGGGATTGATTCCTATATACGGATAGGCATTGATCGCTGCACCGGCGTGGAATGGCATTTCGATCTCGGGCACTATCGTGATATGACGTTTTTCGGCGTATCGGACGAGTTCGCGAATCTCCTCCTGCGTGTAGAAACCGCCCTTACCACCACTGCGGTCTCGATTTGAGGCGAGTTTCGTCAGATTCGGATACTTTTTGATTTCAATTCGCCAGCCAATGTTGTCGGTCAGGTGCATTTGCAGCCGATTGAACTTGAGCATTGCCATGCCGTTGAGAAACTTCTTCACGTCATTAACGGGGATGAAGTGCCGGGCCGGGTCAACGAGTAAACTTCGCCACTGAAAACGCGGATAATCGGTAATCTTCAGGCAGGGTACCTTCCAGTTAATGTCATTGACTTCAGTTTTGCTGAAGATTGATGCCGGCAGCAGTTGCAGCAGGCTTTGAATTCCATAGAAAAGTCCCGCCGTCTGTTTGGCGCGAATCAAGATTTGCTCGGCAGAAACGTCGAGTATGTATCCTTCATCGCCGAGGTGCAATAGTTGTTCATCAAGTGCCAACTTGATAGCTTTTGCTTTCGGTCGGGCTTTGGAGGCAAGTTTCAATCTATAGCCCATTGCCGGTGCCAGTATGTCAATCAGTTTCGATGCCTCGGTTTCAGCATCTTTTTCTGCAATGACCCGTACCGATGGTCTGAAAACGAAGAAACCATCACGGTGTTCAACAGAGACAGGTATGGGAATGATGTTAGTGGTTTTGCTGTATGAACCAGTCACTGTGGTAGGTGTAAAAAATAGAAAGGCTAATGTGACTAAGGTCATGATAATTATAGTATGTCTATAGTTTTTCATTAGTGACTTCTCCTCTTAAATGGTCATTATACATTAGACTTCTGATAAATATGAGATATTAAAACATTGCTATCATGCGTCCAACATATATTTTATATCATATTTTTATTTTAGTTACTATGCTTTCCGGGAAATATAGATTAAAGGAAACCTCTAAAAATTCATTTTTACTGCGAATGTCTACAATCTCCACCGGAGGCGTTGTCAGGCCAAACTTCGTCCTCGACATAGCTTTGGCTATGCCTGTGGCGATTTTGACCTTCCGCCTTGCCGG
>JABMRO010000463.1 GCA_013202635.1 Planctomycetota bacterium | reverse complement strand
GGTCCATATTGTTCTGGATAAGTTTCTAAAGGTAAGAAATCGAATCACCTGGGAAAGAGAAAAAGGCAGAGGCGCAAAAAGAAACTGGAAAAATGCTTCGGAAGACATCTGGTTCGCCACTGTTTCTGACGACTATGTATTCAACGTTAAAAAAGTAAAGCTAAAACGCAGAGTCCTCGCACCATACACCGACACAAACGGCGAACCAAAAGACTGGCTCAATACATCCGATGGCCAATTTCGCCTCACGCATCCATCAAATTTATGGAACGATATTACAGTACCCTTCTGGTCAATGCCGGAGAACACAGACCACCCCACACAAAAACCGGAAAAACTATTGGCAAAATTGATTTTAGCAAGCACAAATGAAGGCGATTTTGTATTCGACCCCTTTATGGGTGTCGGCAGCAGCCTTGTAGCGGCTAAAAAGTTGAATCGTAAATTTCTTGGGTTCGAGATTGAAACCGAATATTGCCTGCTCGCTGCAAAACGTCTGCACTTGGCTGAGCTTGATACGACAATTCAAGGCTACAGCGAGGGCGTATTCTGGGAAAGAAACACACTCAAAGCACAAAAACAAAAGACAAAAACAACACCTGTTAATTCAGCGACACAGCCAAAAAAGCACACTGTTATTTCAGACCCCCATTTTGTGACTTAACGCAAAGCAGGCTTTATTCCAATACTCTCACGGTAGAAATACCCGGTACCAATAAGTTATATACCAGTATCACCTCGCCGTTGTACATGCGAATACATCCTCGTGAATCCGCCTTGCCTATTTGTTCCGGGTCCTTTGTGCCGTGAATTCCAAAGCCGGTCCTGCCTTTGGCATTTCCTTCGAGACCATCTAATCCTATCCATCTCGAACCTAAAGGATAGTCCGGGTCCTCGGGATAATACATTTTGCCGGTATCCGGGTCCGGCCACGGGGGCTTGATGAGCTTTCCATTGGATTTGACCCGCCAGAGCCCGGTCGGAGTCTCGTGTCCCGCCTTGCCAAGGCCAACGCGAAAACTTTTAACGAAAGTTTTATCCTGAAGATACAAATCCATCCTAAAAGTCGAACGATATACCTTCAAATGGAATGGACCATTGACAACTTTTATCGTTTCGCCGGCCCGAAGTGCTTCTGGCCTGATGATTTTGTTAACTTTCAAAAGAATTTCCCAGGGGACTTTATATCGCCTGGCGATTGTTTCAAGAATTTCACGCGGCTTGACTTTATAACTGCCGCAAAGCTTGTCATCGGGATAAATCGTCTTGCTGAAAAGCCATTTATCAGCAAGATCCGACAGAAGGTCTTTCACCTCTGTGCGCTGCCGGTTGTTCATAGGCATTCGGAATGCCTCGCCAAACTTTTCACGGGCGTCTATAACCCTGCCGGGCTTTTCGATGAGTAATGCTTTGGCCTCGGCAACCAGCAATGCCGCCTCCAGATTAGGTGCAACATCCGGCACTGGTATAATGCCCGGTAAATCCGGTCTTGGTGCTGCTACCGGTAATTCCGGCTCCGGCTCCGGTTCTGGCTCCGGTAACGGTTCAGGCATTGGTTCCGGTTCCTTAACCACATCCGGTTCTTTTTCCTTCACTTCCGGCGTATTGGCTTCAGGTGTGATATCGTTAATATCAACCGGTTTTTCGTCTTTGCCGAAAGGACCAGAAACAATCGCTATCACCACAATAATGATAAGCACAGCCGGAACGATATATATCCGGCTTCTCGGTCTTCGCCTGCCCCGCAGACGGTGTAAACGACTGGCCATCTTATTCTCCTTTACCGTTATTAGACTCCCGACTCGCGGGAATCCTTAAAATATACTATTTCCTCATCAGTAACTAAAAGATCTACCGGCTCATCATGCTCTGCCACCGGTATTGTCTCAACTAACTGCTCTGCAAACCCAAAGCCGCATCTGGAAGCCTTAAGTCCGGTATTAGCGAAAAACCTGTCGTAATAGGAACCACCCCGACCAAGCCGGTTACCCTTCCTGTCGAACCCCAATGCCGGAGTAACCACCAAATCAATCTCTTCAAACGGCATTGGTACCCCTGATATTGGATTCTTCAGCCCGGATGTTTCGGTCGAAATACCCGTTTCCAGTGAGTTTATCTGTACTGCTATCATATGCCTTTGCCGCCAGGAAACCTTCGGCACTGCCACTGCTTTACCAAGCTGCCAGGCGTGCAGTATTGCCTCGGACGTATCAGCCTCGTGTGGAAGAGATAAAAACATCATAACCGTCGATGCATTTTGAAATTGTGATATCGAAACCAGATTCTGACATGCTTTCCGGCTTTTTTCACTCCTCTGCTCCGATGGTATAGCAAGCAGGCAGTT
>JABMRO010000462.1 GCA_013202635.1 Planctomycetota bacterium | reverse complement strand
GCGATCCTCGATGTGATGCTCAAAGTGCGGGCGGCGCACGGGTGGACGTCTTAGTTGTGAATTCGGAATTGGTGCTTCACATATGATTTTTCTAGCCTAAGAACTTGAATAAGGAATCAATACAATGAAGAAAAAACTTAATATTGGTCTGATCGGCTACGGCTTTATGGGCCGGACGCACTCAAACGCCTACCACAAGGTCAAACACTTCTTCGACATCCCTTACGACCCTGTACTGAAGGTTGTCTGTGGATTAGTGGAAGAAGAGGCCAAGGCCTTTGCCGATAAATGGGAATACAAGTCATACGTTACCGACTGGCACAAGGTAATTGAGGATGAAAACATTGACGTCGTGGAAATCTGCGTACCAAACAACCTGCACGCCGAGATAGCTATCACCGCTGCCAAAGCAGGCAAGGCTATCTGTTGCGAGAAACCCCTGGCGCTAAACGTCTCGCAGGCCGAGCAGATGGTCAAGGCTGTTGAGGATGCCGGAGTGCCCAACCTCGTATCATTCAACTACCGGCGCGTACCCGCTGTAACATTGGCAAAACAACTCATCGACGAAGGCCGGCTTGGAAAGATTTTTCACTATCGGGCCAATTTCCTGCAGGACTGGACCATATCAACGGAAGTACCGCAGGGCGGGATGGCCACCTGGCGTCTGGACATCAAAGCTGCCGGTTCAGGTGTAACTGGAGACCTGCTGGCCCACTGTATAGATACCGCCATGTGGCACAACGGGCCTATCACCGATGTATCTGCAATGACCGAGACCTTTGTTAAAGAGCGCATGCACGCTGAGACGGGTAAGGTTGAGCCGGTGGGTATCGACGATGCCTGCACATTCATTTGCCACTATGACAACGGCTCACTCGGCAATTTCGAGTCAACCCGTTACGCACGCGGCCACAAAGCTCTTTATACCTTCGAGATCAACGGTGAAAAGGCCTCTATCGCATGGGACCTCCATGACCTTCATCGTCTCAGCTACTTCGACCACAGCGACGATTCTATCGTACGAGGCTGGCGGTCGGTTCACGTTACCGACAGCGATATGCCGTACATGGATAAATGGAGGGTGCCCGGTCTGCAGATTGGTTACGAACATAGTTTCGTCCACCAGGCGGCTGAATTTTTGCAAAACCTGGCTGTCGGTAAGTCGACATCGCCGAATTTCCGCGAGGCCCTCGCTACACAGTATGTTTGTGACGCAGTATTGAAATCAGCGAAAAATAAAAAATGGGAAACAGTCAAAAAAGTATAAGCACAGGAGCGTAAGTAATCTGTCACTTTTACACTTATGCTTTGGAGTTTACCCGGCTTTAGACGGGCTCTTATGCACTTTTGAATTTAAGGAGTATTTATGTCTGCTAATTCTATTGCAAACAAAGCACTTGAACAGGGAAAAGGAATTGTAAGATTGGCTCCGAACTGGGTGCCGCGTTCCTTTTGTGTACCGGGTCGGCGTATCAAGCTCCATCCGGACGATTATTATGCGCTCGGCGGTGAACGAGGCGGTATTGATGAGCGCTGGTTTGCATCAACAACACCGGCGGACAACGGCCCTTTGACCTCACCGAATGAAGGTTTGAGTTTCATTGTCTTCGAGGATAATGGAAAGACTGAAAAAGTCCTTCTCAAAGATGCAGTTGATGAACTCAAGGGCGAAATCATCGGCGACAGACTTTGGAGCGAACACAAGCGTTGGCCGATGTACTCCAAGTTCTTCGATAACAAGGGCGCTCTGCCCCACCATATTCATCATCGCGATGAGCATGCCGCACTGACCGGGCAGTTGGGTAAGCCGGAAGCCTACTACTTCCCGCCGCAGGCAAACAACCACGGCGGCGACTTCCCTTATACCTTCTTCGGCCTCAATCCAGGTGTAACGAAGGACCAGGTCCTCAAGGCCCTTAAGGATGCGGCCGAGGGAAGAGACAACGCAATCACGAGTCTGTCGGCTGCTTACCGTCTTGATGTCGGGACCGGTTGGGATGTCCCGCCCGGCGTCCTGCATGCTCCGGGAAGCCTTTGCACATACGAACCGCAGAAGGCCTCGGACGTCTTTGCGATGTACGAGAACATCACACACGACCAGGTTGTGCCGAAGGAACTATTGTGGAAGGATACGCCGAAGGACAAGGAAGGAAACGTGGAATGGCTTCTAAGTGTTATCGACTGGGATATCAACGTCGATCCGGATTTCGCAAAGAATCGCTTCATGGCGCCCAGGCCCGTCCGGCCGGTTAAGGAGATGGAAGCCGAAGGCTATATAGAAAACTGGATCTGCTATAAGTCAACAACCTTCAGCGCCAAAGAACTCACAGTACTGCCCAGCAAGACCGTTACAATCAAGGACAGCGCCTGCTACGGATTTATTACCATGCAGGGTCACGGCACGATAGGACCGCGGGATATAGAGACTCCAGCGCTTATCAGATACGGCCAGTTGACACACGACGAATACTTTGTCAGTGAACAGGCGGCTAAAGAGGGAGTGAAAATCACGAATCCCTCTAAGACCGATCCAATCGTTATGCTAAAGCACTTTGGGCCTGATAATCCGGACTTGGTTATTGAGTAAACAACTAACCCCCATCCCGGCTTGTCCGGGATGGGGTTTTTATTTGTACTCAACTTTTTTCAGACGTCACAGATGGTGACCGCCTCAGTTAAACCTTCGAGGGGGTTTCGCGTGGGTACGAACTCGTGGCCGACATAGCCTGAGTAGCCTGTCTTTACGATTTCCTTCATAATCGGCGGGTAGTTTATTTCCTGCTTGTCGTCGAGTTCGCCGCGGCCGGGATTGCCGGCTGTGTGGTAGTGGCCGATGTATTCCTTGTACTGTTGGAGACGGGAGATTACGTCACCATCCATAACCTGAACATGGTAAATATCGAACAGTAACTTCATCCTCGGAGAGCCAACCTGCTTGATAATTTCCATGCAGTAATCGGTGTGGTCGCCCTGATAGCCGGGATGGCCTTTCATCTCCACCGCAACGCGGCTGTTGAGTATCTCCAGGCATAGATTGACCTTCTTTCTTTCAGCGTAGCCGATTATTTTCTTGAGACCTCTGACACAGTTCCTGGCGCCAATCTCATCGGGAATGTCTTCACGGAAACCCGTAAAAGCAATGACACTGGGGAAATTGTATTCGGCACATGCGTCAATAGCCTCGCGGGTTTTGGCAATAACCATATTGTGGTATTTAGGATTGTTGAAGCCCTTTACAAATGGAGGATCGGGCGTACCGTTTGGAGCCAACGCGCAGACAAGACCATGCTTTTTAAGAGTGGCAAAATCATTGGGACCAACCAGTTCGATGCTCTTGCAGCCGAGTTGTCTGGCGATTTGGCACATCTTGTCAATATCCCAGTATTCCGCAAAGCACCAGTAAGCAATGGAATGGTTGATACGTCCCTTGGTGGCTGCTGGTCTCAGATGTCCATCTCCCGTTGCACAGGAGCCAATGGTAAGGGCCGCAGCGCCGACAGCACTTGTTCCGGCAACCAACCGGAGCATACCGCGACGGCTGATACGATTATTGATGCGGTTTTTTGACTGATTTTTTTCGCTCATCCTGGTTCCTTTCAGTGTGATAATCTTGTTAAGATTGACCCTGGTTATAACTGATTTATATAAGACGACTATAGACTCTTTTATGCTAAATTCAAGGAAAAAACACGAGGCTTTAAACGTACCTGAAATAGAGTTTTTGATTAAAATAAGATTTGACAAATAAATCCCGACATGTTAGTTATTGCTGACTGCCAACACCTAATTTTGCAAAAGTTTGTAAAAAAGTATTACCATGAATGAAAACCTGAATCGACGAGATTTCCTAAAAGTGGTAGGCACATGTACGGCCGCAGGGGTTACAGCAGCTTCTTGTGCCGACCTTAACAAAAAAATCACCCCCACAGCACAAAAGTGGCAAATGCGGCTGTCAACTTCATCGATACATT
>JABMRO010000461.1 GCA_013202635.1 Planctomycetota bacterium | reverse complement strand
GCAATGGGTAGGAAGCTCATGGAAACAGTTGTCAACATCGTCAAGCCCACTACAATCCTTGCCTGGCAGCGAAATTAAGTTAAATGCATGTCTCTTGTATTTTTTAGAAAACATTTTTTAATTTGTTGTAACATCTCGCCCGTTTCTCCCAAGTTATAGGTGTAAACAACCAATACAACTATGAAAGGACATATTACCATGGCCGAAAAAACAAATTGTCCCAAGTGTCAAGCCGAATTACCAGCCAATGCTCCCAAGGGTTTATGCCCTCATCAGTCTTACGCGTAATGCTCTTAATAATATAGTTGATATATGCGGAACCGGTCTAAGCATTCGCCGTTCACAGAAGGTTGCGTAATCCATGATTGAAGTATCGAATAAACTAAAGAAACGAAAACAAAAACAGAAAATTAAGGAGAAATCAAATGAACAAAAACACTACCAACAACAAAACTGAAAGAACGCAAGTTACCGTAAAAAATGTTGTTTTCTGCACGGTCATCTTACTGCTTTTCAGCTTTGGTCTATCTTCATCGGCTCTTGCCGCCAATAATTCACCGGTAGTGTGCAAAGCTAATGTCGGCAGGATCACGATCGAGGTCGATCCGCGGGTCGAGTTGATCGGAATCGTCTTTCGCCTGGCGGGCAGTCCTGAATTTAACGATGGCACTCTGCGGCCCTATGTCAAAGCCATCGAGAAGCACTTCGGCGATTTTGACGGTCACCCTGTGGTCAAGATGGCTGCCCAACTTCGTCAGACGCGTCTGATGAGTTGTGACGGTCCGATGTCGTTGGCTATCCATTTCGATGACAATTTCCGGCTACGGAAGACCGACGAAGAATGGCCTTCTACGCTCGATTACCGATGGGAGAAACAGGAGACGACTGAATTCCTGAAGAAACTCCGGCAATTCGCCGCCGAGACAAAGTTCAATGAGTTCTTCAAGGCCCAAAGTGGCATGTACGAGGAAGGCATCCGTTCCTGCGAAGAGTTGATGGCCCAGGTCAATCTTGAAAAATGGCTGGGTGACTTCTTCGGTGTAAAGCAATACGGTGATTTGAAGCTGGTGCTGGGATTCGTCAACGGATTCTACAACTACGGGCGACGATTTGCAGACGACCGAACAAGTGAGAAGTACGCCATTATCGGCATGCGCCCGTTCGATCCGGCCAATACTGTGATATTTCGCCCCATACAATTAGGGACCACGGTCCACGAGTTTTGTCATTCTTTCGTCAATCCTGTCGTGGAAAAGTACATGGACCGACTGCAACCGGCTGGTGAGAGGCTGTTTGCAGCTCACGGGCCGGTCATGCGAATGGGAGGCTATCAGAAGTGGGAGTCGGTAATGTACGAGACGGCCACGCGGGCTTGTGTCGCATGTTTTGCGCGTCACTCATTCGAATCAATGTATAAGGACTATTATCTGAAGGACGAGGTCAAGGCCGGATTCGTCTGGACCGAAGACATGGCCAATTTTCTCAAAAAGTACGAGAGCAATCGGGACAAATACCCCACCTTCGAATCCTTCTTCCCGGAATTCGTCGATTTCTTAAATGAGTACACCAGCAAGACTGCACAGTAAGGAACGTATTGAAAGACTGAAACAGAAACATAAAAACAGCGAGTCAAAGGCAGGTCAAATGAGTAGAAACAGGGTACCACAGATTATCAAAGCTTTTTTGGTTCCGATTGTTATGCTGGTCTATAGCATTGGCCTGCCTTCATCTGCCGGTGCCATCGACAACTCACTGCCAAAGAACATGCCGAATGTCGCCGCTATTAAAATCGAGGTGGATCCCCGGGTGGAGTTGATCGGAATCGTCTTCCGCCTGGCTGGCAACTATGAATTCAACCAGGGGCGAATACGGTCATATGTGAGGGATATCGAGCGGCAGTTCGGAGATTTTGACAACCACCCGGTGGTAAAGCTTGCCGGCCGACTTCGGAGTACGCGCCGGATGAGTTGTGACGGCCCGATGTCACTGTCGGTGTATATCGATCGTGATTACCGCCCGCGAAAGACTTTTGAACAATGGCCCTGGGGACTCGATGGCCGATGGAAGAAACAGGAAACGGCAGAATTCCTTGAGCAGCTCCGTCAATTTGCGGCCGAGACGAAATTCAATGAATTCTATAAGGCCCATAGCACGCTGTACGAAACGGGCATTCGTTCCTGCCAGGCCGTGATGGCGCAATACGATCTTCAAACGTGGCTCGGTGAATTCTTCGGCGCCGAAGAAATGGGTGATATGAGGCTCGTGCTGGGTTTTCTCAACGGCTCCAGTAATTACGGGCCAAGATTCACCGCCGGTAAAATCCATGAGAAATATGCAATTATCGGCATGCCGTTGCCCGATGCGGATGGTAATCCCGTGTTTCGTCCCAGGAAGTTGGAGACCACCGCGCATGAGTTCTGTCATTCATTCGTCAATCCTGTCGTGGATAAATACATGGAGCAGCTACAACCGGCTGGGGAAAAGCTCTATACCGCTAAAGCCCCTGCAATGAAACGGATAGGCTATCAAAGCTGGAGGTCATTGATGTACGAGTCGGCGGTCAGGGCATGTGTGGCGAGTTACATTCGAAACTCGTTTGAGCCTGAGTATCTACAAAACTACCTTGAAAATGAGGCCGGCTGCGGATTCGTCTGGACAAAAGAACTGAGCAACCTACTCCGGACGTACGAGGCAAACAGGGACAAATACCCCACCTTCGAATCCTTCTTCCCGGAAATCATTACCTTCTTCAATAAATACAGTAAGTAATCAAAGCTGTAGAACGCGTTTAGGCCATTTTTTTTCTGGCCGCATGGAGAATCAAAGGTGCTCGTTAATTCTCAACAGATATCATCAAAGGGCTGACATCTTGAGAGAGTTACCAGCTCTTTTTTATTCCCAAAAGGATTACATGATTGATACATTTCATTCCCTCCGGATACTTAATCCGATGTTACACTGAAAATTTCAATAAATATTCGTATTTTCGCAAAAAATCGACATTTATTCGGACTCGATATAGGCAAAATTAGCATTTGTGGTGACAAAATGGAGTCATGATGTCACCTGGAAATCAGGGTGTTTTCAACTCCTGAAAGGGGGGACTTTTCGAAGAATTCTGGCATTTTACAACTCTCTCTAACATCGACAATTTCATTAGGCCTTAACTGAGATTTTACTTCATATACTTAGATGAATGATAAATCATTTCATTTTCGAAAAACGAAATTCAAGTTGATCTTTCTTAGTCTCGTTTTTCGTTTTCAACCGAATCCGATAAAGATAGTCACCCCATATTTGCCTCAACTTTGAATCCTTTAATTGGATGGGTTCAATCTCCACCGAGAGTTTGGCCGAATTATATTCCAACAGCATCTTAACCTCTTGTTCTCGATCATTCAAAACCAGCTTACCTGGTCTGGTATTAGTAACTTTGCCAGCAACTACAAAATTCTCGATAATGTCTTTTGAAGGCTCTGTTAACGTGTACGAATCCACGACTACGATAGTTTTCCCGCGATTGAAACGAACGATTCGGTTCCATGATTCTGTACCAGCTGCTTTGGGATACGCTTCCGTGATATCCATTTCGATATACGCACCAGAATCGCTTTTATGATAAGACACATTTTTTGCGGAAAATTGTCTTCCCGCTTTCTGGTCAACGCCATTAATAGTAGGTAGATTGTGGAAACCCGATTGGAACGCCCAGATTTCATAGCGACGGTTGCTGAAGGTTTGGCGTCGATACGTTGGTCTCCCAATATCGATAACAATCGGTTTGCCATCCTCGAAGATAACAAAACTTCCTACGTCGTTATGGTTGTGGCTTTGAGCATTGTGCCCACCCCATGCGGCCAGAAATAAACCTTCAGATCTACCTTTCTGATCGCGCGCGGCCATCATCTGTATATTGAGATGTCCCAGCCACACATCCTGCAGCATGGGCTGCGAGGGTGGATTATGTTCAACCAGCTCCTGTCCGTTGAACAATAAATGCAGAAAACGGTTTAAATCGTAATTTCTTTTACACTCTCAAGTAATGTACCTTTTCTAATGCCATATGCACCCAATGCCTTGAGATGTTCATCACCGATGCGTTGTCCAAAACGGAAGACCAATTCATTGGGGATGTTTAAGCGAGAATCGCTATCGCCCAGACAGATAAAGTAATCATCCACAATATGCGCGCGATATATAAACCGGGCGATCTCTTGTATCAACGGATGTTGGTAGTAATCAAACTGCTTGTTGGTTGCGCTGTATAAATGCTCAAATGCATCAAACAAACTCGCCCCTGCCCGTCCCCAATAACTTGGCCCTTCGTCGCAACTGCCATCGTGCGGGTAATAGGTCAAAAAGTTATCCGAACAATCCAAAACCTTGTGAACCAACTGCGCTCTGTGTATTTCATCTTTTTCAGAAAGGAGGGCAGAGAGCAAAACGTTCGAGCAAATCCATGGATTCCAATTGTTGGGATAGTGTTTGTTTCTTC
>JABMRO010000460.1 GCA_013202635.1 Planctomycetota bacterium | reverse complement strand
ATTATTTATATCGATAGCTATGATACGTCCGCGCGGGGCGCCGAGGTCGGTATTAAAGAAAAAGACTGAGTCAACATTACCAACGAAGTCGTAGCGGGCGTCGGCATCATCAAGCAGCCTGATAAATGGACCGCCGCTTTCAACAGGACGATAATAAATACGGTTCTTAGGGTCGGTGCCGTGATACACATTGAGAATGAGAAATTTACCGTCCTCAGTGACAAATGGGGAGAAACCTAATTCTTTATTATCCGGGCGTTCGTATATGAGTTTGTCCTGCGATTGCGGCGTGCCGAGCTTGTGCCAATAAACCCGGCTATAGTTTGTCTGGTCCTCAACGGAAACAGTATTGGGATCAGGGAAACGGTTGTAAAAGAAGCCTGTGTTGTCGTGCTTCCAGGCGACGGAAGTAAACCGGCACCATTGAAGAGTTTCCTCATAGTCCTGCCCGGAATCAATTGTGCGGATTTTAATTTCCTGCCGGTCGCTTCCGCTGCGAGAGACAGCATAGGCCAGCAGAGTGCCATCTTCGCTCACAGCCGTAGTGCTTACGGCAACGGTGCCATCGGTACTGAGTAAATTAGGATTGATAACGACAGCGGGCTGGCTATCGAGTGTTTGCTGAATATAGAGGACGGATTGATTTTGAAGGCCGTCATTTTTTCTGAAGAAATAGCGTTCGCCCCGCTTGTACGGAGCTGAATACCGGGGGTAATTCATTAATTTTTTCAGACGTGTCTCGATTTTCCTTCTGACAGGAACAGTTGACAGAAAATCAGATGTCAGCTCATTCTGCTTTGCAACCCAGCTCTGAGTTTCTTTTGCATCAGCATCTTCGAGCCAGCGGTAGGGATCGGGAACTTCGGTACCATGATAGACATCAACAACATAATCCCTGTGTGCCTGCGGATAAGTCAATCCACCGGTCTGGACTTCGGTTGGGGACAGTTGCCTACATCCACAGGACAATGCGCCCCAAACAAATGCAGCGGTAAATAAACGTATGTGTAAATTTTTCATAGTTTATATCCTCATCATCTGATAATAAAATTTGGATAGAAACCACATTTGAAGAAGAGTATCAAGCCCTGTCAAATACGAATTCGGTAAATTTGGGGAAATTTGTTGCAATTTTTGTCAATGGCGGTTATTATTCGACCCAAAATGAGGTTTTGGCGAATGGATGAGCCGAGCGAAAATAGTAATAAAGGTGGTAAAACAGGCGTCAGCAAGGTCTTAAGCGATTTTGTTGACGGCTTAAGTGATGAACATCGTATGCTGGTTGTTCTCAAAGCACAGTTGTATGGCAGAACCTGGGAGCCGATGCTCGATGACCTGAAAAACCGCCTGGAGGGTAAGCCCTATATATTTAAGCTGGTAAATCGAATAAAAGATGATATCGAACGCATCCGACAGATGCAGAATTTCGAAGAGGAACATAATGTCGATTTGGCTGACTATGTTGAACTGCCGTAAATGTAAGGTTTTTTTGTGAGGGTTTATGAAATGGCAAGAATGTTGAAAAACGGATTTGTTTTATTTGCGAGTCTTTTAGTCTTGTGTGTCGTGCAATACAGCTTTGCAGCAGAAGGCAGCTCACAATGGCTCGTTTCACCGAAGCTGCTCGAACATGCCAATTTGAAAATATTATGGGAAAACGAGCTGCCGATTAAAAAGTCGGAGACTTTAGAGCAATTGCTTATTCTCGGTGACTGTGTCTATGCGATTTCAAACCGGAATTATATGGTCTCCCTGAACAAGGAAAACGGAAATATGATATTCGGCGGAATTGTTGCGCCGGATGGCTTGCCCGTTGCAGGATTAAAGCTTTACGGGGATGAGCTTATATCGATAGTCGGAACCAAACTGATTGAGATTGACCCGAAATCGGGAGACCAGCTAAAAACCGCAGATGTGGGCTTTGCCATAGCCTGCCCTGCCGCCCGCAACAGTTCGTTTTTTTACCTGAGCGGAACTGACAAACGTTTACATACCTTGCGGGCCGAAGATAAGGTGCAGATTTTCGAGGTCGCCGCCGAGAACGATTCAATGATTACTTCCATTATCGCCCATGACATCTCTGTCATCTTTGCAACCGATGCAGGTAATGTGATAAGTATTACCCCGGACAGGCCAAAAAAGCTGTGGCAATTTGATGCCGCCGGTGGTATAGCCGGGCCGATTGTCAGGGATGGAACGTCGTTGTTTTTCGCCAGTAAGGATACGAACGTTTACAGAGTCGATATGATTGGCTTACCTTTGAAAAGGCAGCTTGTTTGGAAGTACCAGACCGCCGGCGTCCTTGATAGGGAGCCTCGTGTGACACAAACGGTCGTCTATCAGTATGTTCCCGGCAAGGGTGTAACAGCGATAGACAAAAATAACGGCACACTTATGTGGTCGGTACCGGGCGGAATTGACTTATTATCTGAGTCCAAAAGCAGGGCCTACGTTATTACAAAGAACAGTACGCTTGTAGCAATGGACAACCTCAGTACAAAAAAACTTTATTCTGTTAATTTCGCAGAGGTTTCGAGACACACAGCCAATATAACGGACTCAAAAATTTATATCGCTGATGAACGCGGTCGGATTGCCTGTCTGCAACCGGTTAAATAGTTTGCAGTTCCACAGTATGGCATCTATATACAAAAACGGAGGATGTAATACGGAATGTGAGGGACCAACAACAAACGAATATTAAGGAATTTTCGACACAAAGGAGTTCAAATGGAAGTGAAAATCAAGACGGCATTGATAAGTGTTTCCGACAAACGCGGCGTGGTCGATTTTGCCGAGAAACTCAGTAGGATGGGTGTTAAGATAATC
The DNA here is from genome assembly GCA_013202635.1 of Planctomycetota bacterium. Lineage (GTDB taxonomy): Bacteria > Planctomycetota > Phycisphaerae > Sedimentisphaerales > Anaerobacaceae > NIOZ-UU13. The sequence continues at coordinate 4,615 of JABMRO010000460.1, read as the reverse complement.
AGCACCGGCGGGACAGCAAAGAAGCTCAGCGAGGCCGGTCTGGACGTTGTTGGTATCGAATCAGTTACGGGCTTTCCCGAAATGATGGACGGCAGGGTGAAAACGCTTCATCCGAAGATACATGGGGCGCTGCTGGGGCTTCGTGACAAAAGTGAACACAAGGCAGCAATGAAGCAACATAGTATCGAGCCGATTGATTTAGTTTGTGTAAACCTGTACCCATTTGAACAGACAATAGCTAAGCCAAACTGCACATTGGCCGAGGCGATTGAGAATATCGATATTGGCGGGCCGAGCATGCTTCGCTCGGCTGCGAAGAATCATAAGTTCGTAACGGTCGTAACACAATTCGATCAGTATGACCAGATCATCGAAGAGATGCAGAAAAACAACGGGGCTGTGAGTGAGAAGCTGCGAAGCGATTTTGCACGGATTGCATTTAGCTTGACGGCTTCGTATGATGCAACGATAGCAAAATATCTTAATATCAGAGCAGGCGTGGAGTATCCACGGAAAGTTTCAATCGCTCTAAGTAAAACGGCGTCTTTGCGCTACGGTGAAAATCCACATCAGACCGCGGCCTTTTACAAGCTGCCGCCAAGCAGTGAAACTTCTCTCAGCAGCGGTACTTTGTTGGAAGGCGGCATAGGCATCAGCTTTAACAATCTGCTTGACACTAATGCGGCGTTCGAATTGGTTAAGGAATTTGCCGAGCCGGCTGCGGTTGTTGTTAAACACCTTAATCCTTGCGGTTGTGCCATTGATGAGGATATTTGCGTGGCATATCGCAAGGCTTACGAATGTGATGTAGTCAGTGCGTTCGGCAGTATTATCGCCCTGAACAGGAAGGTGGACGTTGAATTGGCACGGACGATTATGGAATCTTATAGCCGATTCGGCAAAGCATTAGGGGCCGGAGGATTCTTTGCAGAAGTGATTATTGCACCGGAATTTGATAAGGATGCAGTTGAGATAATCAGGACGCTCAAAACCTGGGGCAACAGAGTCCGGCTGATGGAAACAGGGCCGATTGACAGAGCTAAGATTGACTGCGGTGAGTTTGACATTCGCTGTGTAATCGGCGGCCTGCTCTTACAGAAACGTGATTTAGCCGGCTGGGAGCCGGATGTCCTGACGTATCCGACAAAGGCAAAGCCCACCAAAAGCCAGCTTGATGATTTGAAGGTCGCCTGGCTTGTAGGCAAGCATACAAAGAGCAATACAATCGTGCTGGTCAAAAACAAGAAGGTTTTAGGCGTAGGGGCGGGCCAAATGAATCGTGTTGAGTCCGGGCTGATTGCTTTTAAGCATGCCGGCGACGAATCAAGCGGCTGTGCGATGGCCTCGGATGCGTTCTTCCCCTTCCCGGATAACATCGTAAACGCCGCCAACGCAGGCGTAACCGCAATAGTTCAGCCGGGAGGCTCGAAAAAAGACGATGAAGTCATCGCCACTGCAGACAAAAACGGCATCGCGATGGTCTTTACCGGTAAACGACACTTTAAACACTAATTTCATATCGTGTCGTGCGTATCGCGTGATGTGAAAATAGTTTTTATTTAATTTAGCTGATTTTTGGTTTTACCCGGGGCCCGCCGGAGAGTTATGGCGGACCCCCGGGTACACCTTTTCAAACAATGTTTTATTCGCCGCCCAGAATGGACACCATTGGCGATTGGAGTAAACGTATTTGCCGGCTTGTTCTATCACGCCATAGAATCGATTCCTGAAGGCTTTGTTTGGCCATGTCGGCCTTAAGTGAGAGCAGCTCATAGTCGTCGGCTTTGGCAAGCAGTGATTCAGCTTCAACCTGTTGCCGCTCCAGGCTGGTAAGGGATGCCTCTTGCTGGGTCGCTTGTATAGAACGGTCGGCTAATTCTTTATTGAGAGACTCTATCAGGTTGCCTCCTATAGAATTGCTGAGTGATTCGCGACGTCTGGCTAACTCTATTCTGGCTCTGGCAAGTTTTTCTTTTATTTCATCAACCTGAGATGTCGAAATCCTACCCGCTTTAGCCTGTTTCTCTGCTTCAACGAGAAGCTTGCCGATCAAGTCGATTATTTTCTGCAGTTCTATGCTGATCGCATCATTCTCGAGCTGTACGGTTATCTTGGTCTGAATTCCAGATATTCGCTTGGTTGTTGCATCGATAGTTACCTGGTTGGAGGCCTGATTCATCTTGGCAGCCTGAACGCCCTGGCGCAAGCGGTAAATATCAGCAAGAATCTGGTCGCGGTCAAGAACACGGGAGCGTGAAATCTCCCTGAGAGTTTTCTGCTTTTCACGCAAGTCGGTTTCGGCGCGGGTGGCTTCCTGGTCTGCGAGCTTTAGCTGGTTTTCAAATCTTAGCTTGTAGTCCTCAAAAACTTTAACAAGAGTGCTCCTGAGACTGTCAACAAGAGCATACATAAACTCCTCTGCTGCGGGTTTGACGTTCTCCGGCAGGTCAACCTGAAGCTTAAAAAGAATCGTTTGCTCGGCAGCAGGGCTCCGTGGTGTTGCAGTCGTTGCCGAAGTTCTGCGAAAAGACCCGGGCCGTGCGGTAGAAGCCGTGTACTCCCGTCCCACTCGCTCCATCTCCATCATCATCTCATACTCGTATTCATTCAAACCTGTAGGTGTTGTTCTCCGCATGGGTGAAAGTTCCGGTAGTCTACTGCCGGTAGTGCCACCTAACGTCTCGATTTTAAAGATATCAGAAACCTGATCCGGTGAGATATCGAGTATTTCACGGGTGACCTTGCCACCGACGCTGGTACTGTGCAGCAGGTAGTCTATAGTTATATTATCGAGTGACAAAACAAGCGGATCGTACGTTATCTTGACTAAACAGCTTGCTGTGTGCGTGCTTGAAATCTTCGCCGTTGCCGGCCTGTTAGCTGATTGTGCCGGAACTGATCCTAAAAGGACCAAAATTAACAAGATAACGATACCCTTTGTGGCTTCCATTTCAACTCTCCTTTTGAATCTATTTTGTTGAATTTTCTGCTGTCGATTTCTGATAATCGCTGCCGAGCAACCTGGGCCCATCGATTCTTCGGGAAAAGCTCGATGACCCGATTGTAAGTCTCGACGGCGGAATCCGTCCGGTTTAGCTCGCGATACAAACGGTCGGCCTGATAGACAAGGATAAAAGCGGTTTTATCAACCTGTCTCTGGATTTCTTCAAGCGGGTCGGGGATGCTTGCAAGCTGGGCTTCGAGTTCGTCAAGCGAGTATTGTTCTTGCTTGGCTACAAGCACCTCTTGTATGAGATTTAATGCGGCATCGGTCCTTACCTGGAGCTGCTCCAATTGTTTTTCGAGCAAGACGATTTTCTCCCGGCCATTTGTCTGTTCAGGAGTTCTGATTACAAAACTCCAGATGCCTGCAGCTATCAAAATAACAGCGGCCGCAGCCAGAGGAGCAGTTAAACTTACCAGCAAAAGTCTCCGATGGGCACGACGTCGGACAATGGCGGAAAGATTAGAAGATACGAAACTGGGCAGGCCCGCCATTCGGTCGGCTTCCTGAAGCAGATTTTTTATTTTGTCTTCTGTCATAATTTCTCCTTTGTCAGTTCACCCAGGTCATCTCTTAAACGTGCCCTGGCGCGGTTCAGCCTGACCTGCAATGCGTTTTTAGATATTCCGAGAATCCGGCTGATTTGTTCGGCTGGAAGCTCTTGCAGATACCTTAATACGACCGCCTCACGATATTTAGCAGGTAAAGCTTGAATAGCACGACGAATACGGTCGAAAGTCTCGTTGTCCATCGATTTCTTATCCGCTGTGCCGGCCGAATCATCAATAGCTTTATCAGCAACCTGTGATATTCGCCGCCTCTGCAGCATTCGCTTATATCGGTAACTGCAGCATTTATTGACCGTTATGGTAAAGAGCCAGGTTCTAAGGCTGCAATCGCAGCGAAATTTTTTCAGGCCGAGAAATGCAGCGAGGAAGATGTCTTGAGTAACATCATCGACCTCGCTGGACCAGCCAAGCAATCGACTGGCCAGTGCTGCAATATCGGACGAATATTGCTCGACAATTCTGTCAAAAGCAGATTCGTCACCCCTATTAAATTGTTCGACGAGACGTTCATCAGCAATCGTTTCGGCCATGACCACCATATTAGAGCACTGAAGTGCAGAAAACTTACAAAAAATCGCTGAAAAAATGGAAAAAATACCCGCATCCCCGAAAATCAGGGAGCCACATGGCATTTACCCCTATAATCCTGCGGCTTTTCGGAGTTTGACGGCCATATCGGTCTTTTCCCAGGTAAAGTTTGGCAGATTTCGTCCGAAGTGCCCGCCATATGAGGTCTGGGCAAAAATTGGACGAGCAAGGTTTAAGTGCCTGATCATAGCCTTCGGGGTTAAGGGGAAAAACTTTCTTACAATTTGGCTTATCTTTTGCTCACTGATTTTTGCGGTTCCCTCAGTATCTATCAGGACAGAGATGGGCTCGGCTACTCCGATAGCGTAGGATAACTGGACTTCACATGCGTCGGCTAAGCCCGCCGCAACTACGTTTTTAGCGATATATCGAGCCATATAGCTTGCGGTTCTGTCAACCTTTGTGGGGTCTTTTCCGCTAAAGGCGCCTCCGCCGTGGCTGCCTCTTCCACCGT
>JABMRO010000459.1 GCA_013202635.1 Planctomycetota bacterium | reverse complement strand
TGGCGACCCATACTGGAAAATACATTACCTGGGACCAAGCATTAAACTCTGACTTCCAGTTCGTTGAAGACATTGACAGTATGACCTTTGACACCCCCGCCCCAATCCACGCCGGCCCGGACGGAATCTATCCGGCTCCCTTGCCGGGTATCTCGAAGGAGTGTTGACGAGGATGTTGATAGACCTGAACTGCGATGTTGGACAAAAAGGCAAAAAATAAAAACGCAATTAACATACCCTTTGAAAATTCATTTATAGAATTGCCGATATTTTCGAATGCAGAAATTACCGAGCTGATACCTCCCTATATAGAACCATTAAATTATCAGCAGATCCTTCATTCCATAAAAAATCCCATAGACAATGCGCCCGTTTCAGAAATTGCCAAAGGCAAAAACAATGTGTTAATAATCCTGGAAAATGCCACACGCCCTTTAGATACTTCTTTTATTGCCTCGCTTGTAGTTGACGAATTGAGGCAGGCAGGCGTTGTCGATAAAAATATCACCTTTCTCTTTGCCAACGGCGCCCATAAGGATATGCAAGAGTACAATTATAAGGACAAATTAGGGAATCAATTTAAGAATTTCAGAATAATCAATCATGATTGCGAAGGCAAACTGACAAACCTGGGCAAAACAAATCTGGGAAGTCCGATTTTAATAAACCCGTTAGTCATAGAAGCCGATTTGAAAATTGCTATAGGGACAATTGAACCTCACTACGGCGACGGTTTTCCCGGAGGCGCAAAAATATTATTTCCGGGTTGCGCCGGTTTGGAATGGATATTTAATAACCATAGCCTTGAACGAGGCGAATTCGGGGTGGTTGACAACCAGTGGAGAAATGATACTGAGGAATCAACCGGCAAAGTTGGCATTGATTTTCTGGTTAACGCGGTACTGAATTACAAACGAGAAATAGTGGGCCTGTATTGCGGAGATTGGATAAAAGCGCATAGAGAAGGAGTAAACTTATCATTAAAGACCTCTGTTGCCAGGCTGCCTTATAAAGCAGACTTTTGCATAGCGGGTAGCTCTCCTTTTGATTTGAACTTCATTCAAACGTTAAAAGGTATAACGCCAACACGAACAGTTATTAAAGAAGATGGAACATATATTATGCTGACATCCTGCCGCCAGGGCTTGGGAAACCATCGCTGGTTGTTGGACGAGAGAATGTTAGAAAGAAGATATAAACGAAATGCTAACTACGATTCGGCTATGGCAGAAATTATTTATAGTACGCATTTATCGGAAGATGAATTACATTCATATTATCCAAAGCAGGTAAAACTTATAGATGATATTAGTAAACTGAGGCAGATGATTGCATCATTAGATAAACCGGGAAAGAAAGGTGTTATTCTGCCTTATTCTCCTGTTACCATTCTCCAGTATCCTTGATTTTATTTTGCAAAACATTGTTGTAACAATAGCCAGTGAGGTTAAAGATGAAAGCAATCCGGATAGTAGAGCCAAGAAAGATTATGATGCTGGACGACGCTCCGACGCCCGAGCCGGTCGAAGGAGAAGTTCTGATTCAATGCAGCCACATAGCCCTTTGTGGAAGCAATATTAGCCAATACGCCGGCAAAGGTCTCTGGGGCGACATTGATTTTCCTTGTCCGGTGGGCTGGTCCGGACACGAGAACATCGGCACAATAGTCGAATCACGCTGTGATGGTTGGGAAGAAGGGGAATTGGTACTGGCTTTGCCTGACGGCCCCTATGGTTTCGCCGAGTACATTGTCTCTCGACCTGGTGCCATTGCTCGCCTGCCGCAGGATTCGCCCGACCCTGTGGCGCTGATTGTTGCCCAGCCGCTGGCGACGGTGCTTCGAGCGCTTACGCAATACGATAACGTAAACGGCCAAAGATGCGTCGTAGTCGGCCAGGGACCAATGGGATTAATATTCACACATATATTACGGCTGATGGGAGCAAGCATGGTCATTGCTGCCGATTTGCTTGACTGGCGTTTGGAATGGTCCAAACGCTACGGGGCCGACCATATCATCGACGCTTCGAAAAAAGATGTTGTCAAGGCCGTCGAGGAATTGACTAACGGGGAAATGGTGGACTTTGCTGTCGAGGCGGTGGGCTACGTAGATTCGCTGAAGACCGCCGCATATCTGCCGGGACACGGCGGCAGGCTGTTGGTCTTCGGTGTGCCGCAATATGAGTTGCAGGAGTTTCCCTGGTATCATGTTTTTCGACGGGAGATTCAAATCAATACCAGTGTAGGCCCGGAGTGCGGTTTATTCTTCCAAAAAGCGGTGGACATGGTCCTCGATAATCGGGCTTCGGCCCTTACCGAGATTGTTACCCCGCGCATGCCCTGGGACAAGGCTCCGGAGGCCTTCGAGATGTATGCCGAATGTGCTAAAGATTCCCTGAAGCTGACACTTGAAGTTTGATTGAGAACACCTCTAAGGTCAGATTGAGATACTAATGGTATAAAGTGTCTTTCTCGTCTGCAGGTGCGAACCATCTGCCGGCCAGATGCGCGACGACCGCTGCGACCAAAAGCATTCCGCACAGGCTGCCGAGTGCATACCAGCGGCTTTGGTCGTCCCAGTAACCTTTCAGCCCCAGGCCAATAAAAACGAAACCGGAAACCAAATTCAAGAACCACAGCCACCCGGGCAGCCGTAAAGCTTTGGGAAGAAACCTCCGGTCCATCCACAAGTTCACCAGGCAAAGCAGCCCACAGAGCAGCACACCGGTGAAAAGGTTGGCGGGAGTCAGGATTGCAAGGAGCAGCCGCGGCTTGCCGGCGGCACCTGTGGACTGATAGATAAACAACCATAGCAGAATTGCGAATGCACCCACGGCGCACCAGACTACCGTTATACGCTTGATGCGGCGGGCATGCCGGATGGCAAAATTGCGACTCACCGCGTGCGTCATTTCGCTAATAATACTGCAGGCGACTTCCAGTGTGCCATAGAGCGTTCCGAACATAGTCAGAAAAGCTCCCGCAACATAAAGCGGCAACAACCAGGGATGAATGCCTGTGACAAATGCCGATTGGAGATTGAGCAGATTCTTCTCATCGGGGATCTTGTGATGCGGGCCGAGGATTAACTTACCCGAAGCTACAAAGACGGCGCTGAAGGCGATGATCAAGAGAAAGCTGATTGAACAATCAACCAGCGGAGCGCGGAGCCAGCGGCGAACCGGATGGGCCGGATCATCGACAATCTCAGTGAGTCGTTTAACAGAGGCCGGACCCTCGCCGGCCTGTCCCCATGCTTTGTCGCGCATAAAGGATGTGTATGCCAAATAATCGAAACCGGCGCCCCCGATAACTCCGACATAACGCGTCGTCTCGACCCACACCGGCTGGGCGGCGATATGTGGGTATTCAGTGCTGAGCCACGGCGGGTACACATATGGTTGCGGAATGAAAACGCCTTTCAAAAGTTCCAGCCAATCCGGACGATAGAGGACCAGCGTCACGCCGGCGCAGAATACCATTGCTGCCACGATAATCAGTTGAATACGTTCCAGCGTAGAGTAACTGCGCAAGGCGGTGATTGCCACTACGACAGCCAGAATCGCTGCGCCCCAGAGGTAGTCGATACCGCCTCCCAATATTTCGCTCGTCCCGGTCATCCAGGAGGTCAAGTTGCCCAGGACACCGCTGTGGAAACTGATCCAGATTGGCAAGCAAACGGCCGCAATCAGAAACAGCGTCAGTGTCAACCAGCCGCGGGGTCCCGGCAAATCGAGCATCCGCTTGTAGGGGTGGACACCGGTCAGCACTATGTGGCGCGATGATGCCACCACCAGGCCCCACTTCAGCAGCGAGATGACTACGAACAGAAAAAGGATGCGGTATCCAAAGAGTGCGCCGCCTCGGCTCGAAAAAATCAGCTCGCCGGTTCCAATCGTCAGCGACGCGATGATTGCCCCGGGGCCGAAGACCTTCAGCCAGTCCAAAGGGCGGCGAGGCAAAACGCCGAAGCGACTCTCGCCGGTGACGTCTGTTGGTTTCATATTGTCCATAGTTGAGCCTTGGTATGCTGGTCCCAGGAAAGTTGAATCTTTCTTGCTGGCATATGGTATCTTTCGTTATAACGTTTTGTTCATATGTTGCATTATTAGTATAGCAATACATTAGCATAAATACTTGAAATTTCATAAAACGATATGCTATTTAAAAGTTCAGATATACTTTATAACTTTTTATGCATAATGATACTCGAGAAGTGAGGAAGGAGATTAAGATGAATTTATCCAGAAGGCAATTCTGCAAAACAATAGCTGCGGCCACAGCCTCCGCACTTTTGTCTGAGCTGCCATTTTCTGCAACGGCCAAATCCTCAACACGTCCCCCTAATGTCATAGTCATTTTCTGTGACGACATGGGTTACGCAGACATCGGTCCGTTTGGTGCTAAAGGTTATAAAACCCCACATCTGGATCGGATGGCTGCAGAAGGTACTATCTTCACTGATTTCCACGTTGCCCGCTCCGTCTGCTCGCCGTCTCGGGCCGCTCTGATGACCGGCTGCTATCCTGTTCGGGTCGGCGTTCCCGGTAATTTCTCTCCCCGCTCGAACACCGGACTTAATCCGGAAGAAGTCACCATTGCCGACATCGCCAGGCAAAAGGGCTATGCCACCGCAATGTATGGCAAATGGCATCTTGGGCACATGCCCAAATTTCTACCAATTCGCCAGGGCTTCGATGAGTGCTTTGGTCTGCCCTATTCCAACGACATGTGGCCCTACCACCCCGAGCAGGGTAAACGCGCCCGCTTTCCGGATCTGCCCCTGATGGAAGGCGAAAAGGTCCTAAATCCGGCGGTAAAACCGAAAGACCAGGTACACCTGACCACATGGTACTCCGAGCGCACCGTCAAATTCATAGAACAGAACAAACACCACCCCTTCTTCATCTACCTCGCGCACGCCATGCCGCACGTACCTCTCTATGTTTCAGAAAAGTACAAAGGCAAGACCGAGCGAGGAATCTTCGGAGATGTCATTGCCGAGATTGACTGGGGCGTGGGAAAGATACTCGACGCTTTGAAGGAACACGAGATTGATAAACATACGTTGGTGGTATTCACTTCCGACAACGGCCCCTGGCTGCTCTACGGGGACCATGCCGGTTCAGCAAAACCTCTCCGAGAAGGCAAGGGTACATGCTTCGAGGGTGGCTTCCGTGTCCCATGTGTTATGCGCTGGCCTGGTAAAATTCCTCCAGGACAAAAATGCACTGAACTTGCTGCTACTATTGACATTCTGCCCACGTTCGCAGCCTTGATTGGCGCTGATGTGCCGCAAAACCGAATAATTGATGGCAAGGACATTCGACCGCTCATGTTCGGCCGGCCCGGCGCTAAAAGCCCCCACGATGTCTTTTACTACTATGCCGGACGCAACCTCCAGGCCGTTCGCTCAGGCAAATGGAAACTCGTTTTCCCGCACACTTATGGCCGTCCTAATCCGCCCGGAAAAAACGGTCAACCTGGAACGCGCGGCAAAAAACAGATCGAGTTGAGTCTCTTCGACCTCGATAATGATGTGAGTGAAACCACCAATCTTGCTTCCAAATACCCCGCCATTGTCAGGAAGCTACAGACTTTGGCGCAGGAAGCCCGCGAAGACCTCGGAGATGGTAAACAAACCGGCAGGAACGTCCGGCCAGTCGGAAAAATGTAAACAAAGACCCTCTAATTAGGTCATATGAGATTGGAAGCCATAATTTTTCAATGGGATGCTGAGCAGGGGACTCTATGAAAGTATGAAGTACGGTTAATGTTCAAAGTAAAACAGGTTTCGGGAGTATAACCATGGAAATGAAGATTTCACGTCGCAGGTTCGGCCCATTTCGATTCGGCATTCAGGCCCACGCCCTTCGAAATTTTCCCACCGATGGGGCTTTGTCGCTTGAGTTCGAAGGCAATCCAAAAGACCCCATCGCCGAGATTAACCAGTGTATCTCCGTCGCTACCGGGGCTGCACAAAAGGTTGATTTCTCGTAACAACTGTCCCTGCTTTTCGGCCTGGCTAAGGACTCTATCAGAAAAATATTATAAATGTCAACTCCTGGCCTGTACCCACTTAGAGGCAAGCCGTTTCTTCTGAATATCAGCCGACCCGCGAGACCGTTTTCGGTACGGGCAGATTCCAGCCCTTGCGATATTCACGCCTGATGAGTTCATCGGCCTCGGGGGCATTTGTTGCTTTTAATGCTTCCGCGTCCCAATCAATCTTTTTGCCTAAACGCACTGCCAGATTGCCCAGTAATACCATTTCAGTAAGCGGGCCGGAGTACTCGAAACTGGATAGCGGTTTGGCTCCCCCTTTGCAGGCCTCCATCCACTCCACATCTTCGTTGGGCACGCGACGGATAGTCTTGGAAACATCGGAGAACTGCTTTAGTCGGCGGGCAGGCGTGACAATCCAGTCGGTCGTGCTTCGCTTGAACAACATCATTCCCTTGTCGCCGACAAGAATTATGTCCCAGCGTTTCGGGTCACTGATGGTTGGAGGTGTTTTCTTCTTGCTTCTGCCGGTGTTGGCAACCTGCCTGCTTCGGTTTTTCTGGTCTCTTCGGTCGCCTGTAAGAGAAGGTCATATGGCGCATTCTGCTTACCATCCTTACTGCCGTCATACCAGACGTATTTAACCATTGGCTGCTCGACCGCAGCCTTTGGGCCTACGGCGCCACCGAGCTTGCCGCCGTCAACCGACTTGCGCACAGCAAATTGATACGTGATGGTTGACCACTCAGGACCGGTTTCCTGTGTCAGGCCGACTGATTTGCTGCTCAAACATTTCTCATCCTTTCCATTGATTTGAAGGTATCAATCGCAGGGATAATAAGAGGTATCCATCACAGTGCCTGATGAAAAACCCTGTCCCTGCCGGCTGGAATACCACACGTGTAATCAAAAGTTCGCATAAAACTGACTCAGATTGTACCACAAATAACAATGGCCTGCAATATTAACATCCGAGAATTACTATTGGAATCGCGAAGATATGGATAATCACGTCCTAATTATGCCTTGACTTATCAAGGCACCTTTCTGTAAAATAAGACTGTTACTATATTGGAAACATCCCTGGATTTGTTTCTACTGGTGGCTCTCAATTTCATGACCGATTTGAGCTTCATAGATTGGTGCGTTTGCGCTGGTGTCACGATTGCGAAGGAAGATCAAATACTGCCCTATTTCACAGCTACGCAACTGCCCGGACAATTCAACAGATCGCCGGGATACTGAATTTAGAAAGCGCGATTATTACATCGGAGAATAAGTGAACATGAAATACACTAATATTATTAACCTGTTGTTGCTGCTGCTTGTAATCTTATCAATCCCCGTGCAGACACGAGCAACTGAAGAAATAGATTTTACCAATCCGTTGGTTGCCGGATTTCTACACCCGCCTAAAGCCGCCAAACCATCAATATACTGGCTATGGCTGAATGGATACGTCAATCGTGGTTATCTGGAAAGTGAATTGAAGCAATTTAGCGAAAAGGGTATCGGCGGTCTGTGCATTTTTGACATGGGGGCGCGGGGTGATAAGAAGGCGGCTCCTCCACCCGGTCCGGCGTATATGAGCGATGAATTCATCGAGAACATTGCATATACTCTGGAGCTCGCCGGCAAGTTTAATCTCGATGTTCAATTAGCGGCCTGTAGCAGTTGGGACCTGGGCGGTTCCTGGGTAGAAGCCCACCATGCAAGTATGGGACTGTATCACACGAAAATCCGGGTCAAAGGACCTGTCGATTATGACAAAGTGCTTCCCTTTCCGGAGCTTCCTCCCAACACCCCAAAGACTCCGGACGGCGGCCCCGCTTTTGTTAAGAACGTTGCGGTATTGGCCATACCGGAGGCCAAGAGACAGCTGGCCCATGAATTCATATTCAAATTGCCGCGAACTGATATTCATCGCATCGACCATGTCATTCTCTATAATGCTCAAAGTGACAATCCCAAACGCTACGGAAAACTTCACCTTTTCGCCAGAGATTTTTCTGTAG
>JABMRO010000458.1 GCA_013202635.1 Planctomycetota bacterium | reverse complement strand
TGTAGAGCGGGCGAAGAATATAGCGGCCGAAATTCGCAAGGCCGATGATTTTGACCACGTGATAGCCATACACAAGCTTACCGGTCTGGATTTTTCCGAATTTGCGGACGAGACGAACATCGACCAGTTTGCCATACAGTATAACGTTTCAAGTGCCGATGCCCTGCACGATGCTATGGTCAGCGCATTCAGGCAGGCGAAAGGCAGATACAGTCTTAATATGTCCGAGGCTGCTGAATATGGGGCCGGAGAGGTAGCTCGCAAAAAGAGCTGGGCGTCTGCTATGGGCGGTGCCTACGTTATGATTCTGGGAATGGATATATCCGCAACAGCGAAGAGCGACCTTGAGGACTGCGGCAGGCTCGTGCGTTTCTTCGAGTCCACAAATTTTAATGAAATGTCGCCGCACGATGAGCTGGCCTTTGCAGGGACAAAGTATGTCCTGGCACGTCCGGGCATGAGTTATATTGCTTATGCCCCGGAGCTGCAGGGCGAGATTGGGCTAAAGGGTATGAGACATGGAGCTTATGAATTTCGATGGTTTGATTGTGCAAGCGGCAAAGAGGTTCGACAGGCAAGAGTAAATATTAAGGCCGGTGACCAAAGCTGGAAAAAACCTCGTAGCATCGGCACCGAATTAGCGGTATATATAAGACGAGTTGTAAGATAAAATAATGAAAAACGAAGAGAGAAAGGAATCCAATGAATAATGTTAGAATTTTTACGACGCCGATTTTAGATGGGATTAAAATCACCGAATATAAGGGTGTTGTGATTACGCGGAACGTTCGGGCGGTCAATGTCATCCGTGACTTCTTCACTTCTTTTCGCGACATCTTTGGCGGGCGTTCAGTCTCGTATCAGGATGTTATGAAGGCCATGCAGGATGATGTTATAGCCGAGGCCAAAGAAGAAGCGACCAGACTCGGCGCCAATGCCATCGTCGGTTTTTCTCTGGATTATGATAACGTCGGCTCCAAGAACAAATCGCTTTTGATGGCTTCCGCAAAGGGAACGGCTGTCGTGATAGAATAATATAAAGTCTGCCGGGCCGCTGTCCCCGATTGTATCGGAATTCGCGGCCCGGCTTCGTTATCGGTTCATCCGGCGTTTGATTCCTTTTGCTCCGAGCGATGTTTCTCCCTCAATTCTTTTTGATGCTTCTCTATTTGAGGAATCAATGTCTTAAATACAGATTGGATTTCCTGCACGTGCTTCTTGGGCAGTACAATCTGCAGCGCCAACTTACCCTCGTCTGTAGTCCGGCCTGCAAAGGCGATGTTACTCTTGCTCGCCACTTTGAGTTGAGTCGTATCAAAGTCTTCCGGAAGGGGCATAAAACCGAACGCCATTGTGATTGCACGGACATAATTTATCGTACCGATTACGTCGGCATCCTCGCTCTCGCCAATCGCCTCCAGAGCAGTCCTTATCTCCGAGCTGATTTGCTTGGGACCGCCGGACCTGACCTGGTCTATCAACTCACGGATCGTCCCGTCGGCATTGCTGCCAACGGCATACACGCAGTTTCCCTTTGCGAATGCCCAACGGTAATCAAGACCGTCACCGAACATCTTCTCGAACATCTGGGTCTGCATATCGTCGTCGCCGCCCGCCTTGAATAGCACTTTAGCCCCGCCGATTGGAACACCTATATGATTGCTCACTTCGCGGTCTATCTCAACGTCCATTTCCATCCCGAAGCCTTTATACATCTCGGCAAAGACCCCTTCTTCCATCAATTGCAGCTCTTTTTCGAGCACCTGCTCGAACGCCGCTTGGTCCTTGACATCGATGACATACTTGCCCACAAACGGCGGCGAGAGTTCGTTATTGATGCCGAATGTTATTGCCGCCGAATCTCCCAGCGCGTCGATACCTCTGGTCAGCAATCCCTGCAATTGTTCGAGGTCCTCCTCCGGCAGCCCCCCGGGAATCATCATACCCATAAGCTTGAAGAGTTCCGTATAGCTAATCTTGAGACTCTCGCGGTCGACTTTCATCGCCACATTAAATATCGAACCGTCTTCGAGATAGCCTAACATGTTGTCGAGGTCGCCCTCCAGGGGGGCGCCTACTATCTTCGCCATCATGGAACCGCCAACGGGCTTTAGGCCTAAGGTCACGTTGCACGCTTCGGCGCTTGGTGCCAGCGCAACCGTGACATTCTCGGTCCCTTCGAGCACCGTCTTGATGATGCCGCCGTAGAAACTTATGATCCCGGAAGGATCTATCGGCAGCTTTTCGCCGCTCTCTTTGGCCTTCTCTAATTCGGCCTTCATCTTCTCGAGCCCGCCGAAAAGAATCGGCTGGATCATTTGAGAGCCTTGCTTTACATTTAAATAAATCCATACCGGCGAGCTTGCAGCCTGCTTCCTTGTATCGGAATCGAGGCTGGCGCCCAGGCTGCGTTTCCTCTGGCTCATCAGTTTCTTGACCTTTATCAGTTTCTCGCGGGCATCCGGCGGGCAAAGCAGAGCATACCGGCGGTAATTCGTCGCCAGACCCTGAACTTTGCCGTTGACTGTGATTGTCGAGATGCCTTCATCATCAGGCTCGCCGCAATTGGGATTTCGGGAAATGAAATTCTCGTATTTCGTAACCGGCAGCAGAGCACCGATGAACATATTACCCATTGGGCCGCGGCCCGCCGACTCGCCCGGAACGCTCAGGGCAAAGATCGCAATGTTCCCTCTTTTGTTGACACCTCTGAGTCTGTCGCTGCCGAGAAATCCGGTCAATTTGGAAAGCAATGCGGCTTTTGCGTCAGTCTCTGCCGGCGCGACATCCTCCAGAAAAGCATTGACTGAATCCAGAGTCTCGTCAAATTTGTTGATACGCACACAGAGCAGGCTCTTGGCCGGGATTGCCCACATCATGCCGGGGCTCCTGCGTTTCTTGGCCGCGCCCATCGCCAACACACCACCGGCAGCCAATATAGCTACCGTTGCCAATAAGACGCCTTTTCTCAAAATTCTTGAATTGAACATAATCGCTCCTTTCTAAATTGACCGACTTTTTCTGTTGTCCCCGTTACAATAATGATAACGCATGACCGGCTAAAAACTCATAATATTTTTAAGAATTCCAAGACATTTTGGCAATCTTCCCGGAAATATGGATATAGTTGGATTAAAAGCGGTTTCAAAATTGCTTTCGTCGCGAAAACGAGCGAAATTTTTGTTAATTACAGACCGCTCAGGCAAACCTTGTCCTGAAAGCCCCAAACTCATAATAAAAATAAATCCTGTTTGAGAATGGCACGAACCGACAAGAATATTTAAGGCGGAAGCTGTTTGCTTCTCCCTTTGTAATTTAGAAAAATTCAATATGGACATTCAAGTAGGAACAGGTATTATAATTTTCCATTAGTTTTCTATTACCGAAAGTGAGGTGTAAGTTATGGAAAAGCTTTATGAACAATCGGAGACGGGCTGCTGTCCGCGATTTAATCCCGAGCCGTGGGATGAGAAAGAGATAACTTTTGACAATAAATTATTTATTAAAGACCATGTTAAAAGTTTTTTTCACATCCCGCTGAACTTCGGTAAAGTGATGGTCAAGAATATGGAAATGATTCAAAAGGCCGATGCTCTTGCGCCTGAGCCTCTTATGCTTTCGGATGAGAAATCTCTTTGGGGGGCTGATATATACATCGCGGTGTCTAAAGAGGTTTCGGGGGCCGAGACGGCAAGAATATCAGGGACTTTTCTGACGAAGGTTTTTGAAGGACCGTATAAGAACGCCGGGCAGTGGGCAAAGGAAATGAAAGAACACGTTAAATCAAAAGCCAAGGAGCTTAACAAAATGTACTTTTTCTATACCACCTGTCCGAAATGTGCTAAAGTTTACGGCAAGAATTACACCGTTATCCTGGCGCAGATTTGAGTTACGATACATCTGCAATAAATTCGAAAGCAGAGAATTCCTAAATAAATTGAGGGTCTGAATATTATGTTTGGTGACAGTGCAACAGCTATAACCATCCTTTTTATTATCTTTGCCGCCGGTCTCGGCGCTTTTATAAGAAAAAGAAGCCGCGATAAGTGCCTGAGAGATTTCGAGCAGAATATGGTGACGTTAGAGGATACGGCCGGAAAAACAATATGGGGTAAATTGAGGGTGGAAAATACTGGGCTGGAGTTTGTATATCCGGAAAAACAAAAAGACGAAGACGGGCACGATGAAGCCAGCTATATTCTATATAAATATGAGTATCCGAAGATTGGGCTTGTGATTAGGTTCCATGATGAGCTCAGCGATGACAATAAGAGGGCGAGAGAGAAAGAACTGGAAAAGACGTATCATCCCGACTGGGACCGCAGGCTCAAAAGGAGAATGCTGAACATTTTGCGAACGGTCAGGGACTCGGTGGTGGAGATTGTTAATCTGGTTATCAGCCAGGCTAAAAAGGCCACGCCTGCGGGCAAGATGCTGACTTCTCAGGACAAGTATGTCTCCCAGATGAAACAGGAGCTGATGGGTTCGGTGGGGACTTCTTTTGAGCCGTTACTGGAACGATATATCGGCCATAAGGTTGTGCTTGAGATGATTAAGGGTAATAAGATACTCGAATGCTGCGGGGTGTTGAAGGAGTACACAGCGGAGTTTATCGAAATAATGGACGTTAATTACAAAATAAATGAAGACCAGCCGGCCAGAACAGCTGACCTTGTAGTGCCTCGCAAACTCGGGCTCGTCCGGCACCTGGCGGAATAATTTCGTACTGCGTCCACATGATTTGGATAATATTCATTCCTCACTTGACGCGGATTGTTTGTTTCAGTTCCGAATTCCTGCTTTCGCAGAAATAACACCTCATCTATTAAAAGGTGATTTGAAAGTCTGAGTATTTTGGGTCGGGGGGAATTTCCCGGATGCTCGTTTCTCTTATATACCCCGAGAAATATTTATAGTCCTAAATCGTGGTTTATTGAGATTGAAAATATCGTGATACGAAAAACAATTTATTTTTTTGTAACGAAAGTCATCTTAAAACGTCTATAATATAATAGCAAAGCGCAGACCAGAGCAGATATTCGAAAAGACTTGCGGTACATCTCGAAACGAGAGGTAAAATGATTGGAAAAGCTAATTTAATTACGTTCACAATTGTGGTGTCACTGACATCTCTTCCATGCCTTGCCGGTATTAAAGGGGACAAGGAATTACTTAAGACCGTTGCACTGAGGCACAAGGCAAATTTTGAATCTATTTTGACATGGAAGGGTGAAGCTTTCGAGGAAAGGAGATCGACAAAAAAAGTAGATAACTACAACTACATGCTGGATAGCAAATTAACTTTTTCATATGATCAATTGCAGAATGCTGTACGGTGGAATAGGGAACCGCAAGAATTTCGTTCAGAATACAAGGGCGAGAGTTTCTCCGACACTTTTTTTGAGTACAATTCGGCGATAATAACAGAAAAAGCTTCATACACATACCGCAAGTCAGGAACAGATCAAAATGGGAATATAACTTTTAGGGTGATGATAGATGAGCCCTCTAAGGGTGTGCGAAAAATCGGCAACAAAGGTTTTGATCCGCGGTATTTCTTTAGTGACGCGGGGAACAATAATATATACAAAAGATTGATGTTTCTATACGAAAATGCAGATAATCCGAAGTTGACTGAAAGACATGTAAAACGAGAGGGAGATCTTGTTATTATGACGTTGGAGAAAACTGTTGAGGGTGGAATCCGTACAGAAAGGCAGGTTTTTGATCTTTCTGCCGGAGGAAATCTGGTCGAATTTTACAGCTCGGGACCGACCTA
>JABMRO010000457.1 GCA_013202635.1 Planctomycetota bacterium | reverse complement strand
TACTAACGCCGCTGCATTCGCAAAATTTCCTCGACATGCAGGACGGGATTTTAACCAACAACCGAAGACTAGTTACGAAAACGATGTGGTTCAACGGAACAGCCATTTCCAACAAGGCCCAGCGGGCACTTCGTAATGAAAACGTTACAATCGTGGCCCATTCTTCCGGCTACGTACACTGTTTGTATAAAGATGCCACGATAGGAAAAAAACTTCATCAGGATTTTAGAAAGAAACTCGATTCTTATTTATCTGCAGAGTTATCGCTTTCTGCCTTCGCAAATTTTTTACGCTCCAACAGAAACTATCAGAAGTTTTTCCAGGTCTGCCGCGAATGTCATGGACAGCCCCAATTCTTAAAAGCTGAGGTTCTTTTTCTTTATGAGCATGGCAGTAATTACAGAGTAGCCGACAAAACCTTCGAAAAATTGCTCGCAGAGATTTCGGATGAAGATTTTGTCAGATATCAACTGCCGGGAAGAATCCGTTGTGATGAACTTGACGCTTTTATAGAGCAGCAAAAGCCTGACATCAGAAGTCCCGAGGGTAAAGCGGCATTAAGGAAATTTATTGAGCCGATTATCCCGGAGGCGCAACGGTTTTTGGATGAATTAGCCGATTTTATGCACATCGAAGCAAAGCTTCCGTCTTCGGATAAGAATTACCTGCCCACTGAGCCGATTGAAATATCCATAAAACAAAGCAGAGAACAGATAATTGATTCTCTGCAGCATATGCGACAAAACAATCCCACGGTCGATCTTGCTTTTTATTCATATCGAGATATGGAAAGCTGTAAATGGGAACCGTTTGTCAAAGCAGCAATGGAGCGTAATCCGGCCTCGATCAAAACGGCAGAAACTATGTCTCTCGAAGAAACACACACGTGGCTTGAACAAATGAAAAATGCTTCTATTTACGATGGCAAGCGATTGGCCCAACCCGATGAAGTGGCAAACTATAAGACCGGCGATGGACTCGAAAAGGCTTTTGTATTGGCTAATATTATCAGCGAAAGGAATCCTGAACAGGATATTGAAATAATTACCGATAAAAAACAGGCGATATTAAAAGGGCAAAACGAATACCGATTTAAGTCGACCAAAAACTTCGAAAAGCGTATATTTATTCGCTCAGATGGAAAGACCACCGTAAGCGATTGAGACGGTATTGCACCCATACAAACATTGATTTTTTCCAAAAGATTCCTTTAGTTGTTGAAGCACAGAGATGTAGGGACTATATTAGTCCTATATCTTGGAATGTTTGTTAATAATGTCATTTTTCGTAACATTTGCCCTGTTTTTTTCTCTTTGAAAAATTGCATAAAAACAGCTTAATTAAACGAATATGGCTGTTTTTGAAGGGCCGCAATTCACAATTAAGCAAAATATAGACTTTTTTTTGAAAAATATTTTTTTGTATGTTGACGAACATATTGTATTGGACTATAATAGTCCTATATAGAGCAAATATTATTAAGGTTTTATGATGGATATACTAAGACGAAATACAGATTATGCTCTGCGAGCAATGGTGAACCTGGCAGGGCACTACGGCGAGGATCCCGTATCGACAAGGGATATATCTCAATCTGAGGATATTTCTTATGAACTCACCTGCAAGCTGATGCAGAGACTTAATAATGCCGGGCTGGTAAAAAGCAGCATGGGGCCGAACGGCGGCTTTGTTTTGAGCAGAAAGCCCGCAAAAATAAATTTAGCGGAAATTATAGATGCCATCCAGGGGCCTTTGAGTTTGAGCAGATGTTTATTGGGAAAGAATGTCTGCCAACGACAAAGCAGTTGTCCCATAACGGTAAAACTTACCAAACTCCAGAAGAACATTGGCGATTATCTTGAGAGTATTACGTTAAGTGAGCTTTTACACCATCAAAGTCCAAAAAAAGACAAGGCAAAGAACAAAAGGAGAAGAAAATGACCAGTGAAAAGGAAAGATCCGGCACTCTTGAGGCATGTGTGAGTAAAGGGCAAAGCCTGGCGGATTTGGTCGAGTATTCGAATGATTCTATTGTTAGTAAGACAATACTTGATAAATCAGCAGGTACAATCACGCTTTTTGCCTTTGATAAGGGCCAGAAGTTAAGCGAACATACGACCCCTTACGACGCCGTAGTACAGGTCCTTGACGGACACGGCCAGTTGACCATAGATGGCCAGGACAAGCAGGTTGCAGCCGGAGAGATTATCATTATGCCGGGTAATGTGCCGCATTCAGTTACGGCCCGGGAAAAGTTCAAGATGTTACTCACTATGATTCGTGCATAATCATAATAAAGATACGCAATTGATTTCAAATAAATAGAGGCAGTAATATGTTCAGATGTCCAGGACAAGACCAGAGATTTTGGAAACCGGAAGATATTTTTGAAGTGCATTGCCCCGGATGTGGTAAAAATGTCGAGTTTTTCAAGGATGAACCGAAGTTAAAATGTCGTAAATGCGGACAAATAGTCATCAATCCAAAGATAGACCTTGGCTGCGCCGAATGGTGTCAATATGCCGAGCAGTGTATGGGGGTTGACGTCGTAAAGAACCTTAAAGTTATACGGGAAAATCTGATAAGCCAGATGAAAAATGTTTTTGGCAATGATCAGAAACGGATTGAGCACGCACTTGCCGTTTTGGATTACGCCGAGCAGATACAGAATGTCGAAGGCGGTGACCCGCTGATTGTAAGAGCGGCAGCGATTTTACACGATATCGGAATTCACATGGCAGAACGCAAGTATGGCTCTCCGGCAGGCAAATATCAGGAAATTGAAGGTCCACCAATTGCCATGGAGATTCTGGAAAAGCACGATATCCCAGCCGAGGCCATCGAACATATATGTAAAATTATAGCAAATCATCACAGTGCTAAAGAAATCAATACGATTGAGTTCAGAATTGTCTGGGATGCTGACCAGATTGTAAATCTACCGGCGGATTCAAGCGGGGTAAGTAACCAGAAACTGCAGGAAATTATCGATAAAAATTTTAAGACCGACGAGGGTCGTCGGATAGCAGCAGAGTTGTTTGTAAAAAGCTGAAATAAAAAATATATTGGAAAATATGAAAGGAGTATTATGTTTTGTTATCAATGTGAACAAGCCGCGGGCGGTACGGGATGTACCAAAGTCGGAGTTTGCGGCAAGGACGAAGACATTCAGAGCCTACAGGACACGCTCATATTTGCGCTAAAAGGCGTAGCTGCTTATGCGTATCACGCTCGTGAGCTTGGACAAAAGGACGATGAGGTGGATGCATTTATGCACGAAGCAATGTTCTCAACGCTGACGAACGTTGACTTTGATCTCAATCGGTATCTTGAGCTGTGCCTCAAAGCCGGAGAGATGAATCTTCGTGTGATGAAAATGCTTAATGATGCACACACATCGAGATTTGGTAATCCGACACCTGCAACAGTGCCGACCGGCACGAAGGCCGGGCCGGGAATCGTTGTTACCGGTCATGACCTGCTTGACCTTTATGAGTTATTAAAGCAGACCGAGGGTAAAGGCATTAACATTTATACTCACGGTGAAATGCTGCCGGCTCACGGTTATCCGGAACTCAGGAAGTTCAAGCATCTCGTGGGCAACTACGGAACAGCCTGGCAGAATCAAAAGACAGAGTTCGACCAGTTCAGCGGTGCGATTTTAGTTACGACCAACTGTATTATGATTCCAAAAGACTCGTATAAGGACAGAATCTTTACGTGTGGTATAGCCGGCGCTGCAGGGGTAAAACACCTCAAGAACAGAGATTTCAGCGAGGTAATTGACAAGGCCCTTTCCCAGCCAC
This sequence comes from Planctomycetota bacterium, assembly GCA_013202635.1. Taxonomy (GTDB): domain Bacteria; phylum Planctomycetota; class Phycisphaerae; order Sedimentisphaerales; family Anaerobacaceae; genus NIOZ-UU13. The sequence goes on along the minus strand of JABMRO010000457.1, from coordinate 432 downwards.
CGCTCCCGGAGAATCCCCAGGGAACGCTGAGTACAGGATTCCACTATACGGCCGTACTCGGCCTTGCGGAAAAAATTGTAGGGGCGGTCAAGGCCGGTAAGATTAAACATTTCTTCTTTATAGGCGGCTGTGACGGTGCAAAACCGGGACGTAACTACTTTACCGAACTTGCCGAGCAAGTCCCTGATGATTGCGTGATATTGACGGCGGCATGCGGTAAGTATCGACTGAATGCACACGATTACGGCGATATCGACGGAATTCCTCGTTTGGTAGATACCGGACAATGCAACGATTGTTATTCAGCCATCATGATTGCAAGTGCACTCGCCGAGGCCTTTGATTGTGGTGTAAACGATTTACCTCTTTCGCTCGTAGTATCATGGTATGAGCAGAAAGCAGTGGCAATTTTGCTTACGCTTCTGCATTTAG
>JABMRO010000456.1 GCA_013202635.1 Planctomycetota bacterium | reverse complement strand
ATGAGGCCGAGCGAAAAGTTCGAGGCCAAGGCGGCAGGCCAAAAATGCTCGGAGGCGTGGTTTTCTCCACGTTGAGAACGTTTTTGGCCGACAACGCAGGCATCGGGCTTTGCAGCCGGCCGCAATAGAGCGGGTTATTTGGATAGGCTCTAAGGCTTGCTCAGAATTGCCCGGGTTGCTAACGGGTGGTTTAAATGAGCAAGCCTTGCCCATCGTATATTTTAAATACTACGGACGTTACGTATAACCAAGGCTAATAGTGTTTATTAGAGGAATCTCAGCGTCAAGTTCAAAAAATCGTAGTATAATATAAGTGTTTATTCTTGAAACATTCAAATAATTTATATTAGTTGAGTCTTGCTCGATAGCAATCCCAATTTATCGAAAAAGACATATAGCCGGATACGGATTTTAGATGGCGAAACAATTAAAAAATCAGGGTTTATATGAGGTTCGTCGCGAGCATAATGCATGCGGTATCGGTGCGGTTGTAAACATTTCCGGCAAGCGGGAACATTCGATTATCGAATACGGCAAGGAGACTCTGGTCAATCTTCATCATCGCGGAGCAGCGGGTGCCGATGAGATAACCGGCGATGGAGCCGGAATTCTATTTCAGATTCCTCACGAGTTTTTTACCACCGAATGTGAAAAGCTGGGCTTTTCGCTGCCTTCAATCTCACAATACGGCGCAGGTATGGTGTTTGGCTCCAAAGATACAAAACTGAGAAAACAATGTGAGAGCATATTAGAGACTTCAATTGAGCATTATGGATTGAAGGTACTCGGGTGGCGTCAGGTACCAACATCCAACGACTGCCTCGGTCAAATCGCATTAGATGCTGAGCCTTCGGTCAAACAGATTTTCGTAGATGGTGCCGGTCTTAAAAGCGAAGACCTGGAACGGCGTCTGTATCTTGCGCGCAAACGAGCGGAAAGACTGGTAAAAGAAAAACTTGGCGATAATGGTCGGGATTTTTATGTAGCATCGCTTTCCTGCAGAACCATCTGCTATAAAGGCATGTTTATGGCCTGGCAGTTGTTCGCATACTACCCGGACCTTGCCGAGAAGAGTTTGAAATCCGCTCTTGCGATAGTCCATCAACGCTACAGCACAAATACATTTCCGAACTGGCAACTGGCTCAGCCATTTCGCTGCATAGCTCATAACGGCGAGATAAACACACTCAGCGGCAATCGCAACTGGATGAAGGCCCGCGAGGTACAAATGGCCAGCGAAGCATTCGCTGATAACATAAGCGATCTGCTTCCAATTTTGAAATCCGAAGACAGTGACTCAGCCTGCTTTGACAGTGCCCTTGAGCTTCTTGTTCGTTCCGGCCGGAGCATACCCCATTCGATGATGATGATGATTCCCGAGGCTTTCGGGCCGAAGTATCATATCAGTACCGATAAACGCGCTTTCTATGAATATCACTCCTCAATAATTGAGCCCTGGGACGGCCCTGCGGCGATGGTATTTACCGACGGCCGAATCATCGGCGGAATGCTGGACCGTAATGGCTTGAGACCCTGCCGTTACCTTGTTACGACAGACGGACTGGCGATTATTGCCAGCGAAGCGGGAGTTGTGGAATTTCCACCGGAAAAAATCCGCAAAAAAGGAAGGCTTAGACCCGGGCACATGTTTTTGGTTGACACAGGGGAAGGGCGTGAAATTTCCGACAATGAAGTAAAAAGCAAGATTGCCCGCCAAAAGCCATACCGAAGGTGGCTTGAAGAAAACAGAATTGAGCTTCGCGGCTTATTTGACACACCCAAGCTCGTTAAAACTAACCCGCGGACTATAGCTCAAAGGATGCGGGTATTCGGTTATACACGAGAAGAGCTACAGATGATTTTGACGCCGATGGCTGCCAATGGCCAGGAGCCGGTGGGTTCTATGGGTAATGATACGCCTCTTGCGGTGCTTTCCGATAAGCCGAAGCTATTGTTCAATTACTTCAAACAACTCTTCGCACAAGTAACAAATCCGGCGATTGACCCTCTTCGTGAAGGGCTGGTTATGAGCCTGATGGTGTTTACCGGTAAAAAGCGAAATCTTCTGGCCGAGACCCCACAGCATTGCAGACAGCTTAAGCTGCCGCATCCTGTTCTGACCAGCGAAGATATTGAACGGCTGCGTTCTGTCAGCCGGGAGGACTTTAAGGTTGCTACGGTTTCGTCTGTTTTTGAAGCCGACACTTCTGACCCGGCAGGCAGTCTCGGTCGCGGACTGAACGAGCTGATTGAAGCCGCTGAGACAGCAATCAAAGACGGGGCTTCATTTATTATAATAAGCGACCGTGATATTTCTGAAACCAAAGCTCCTATTCCGTCATTGCTGGCAACATCGGCGGTTCACCATAGCCTCCTGAAAAGCGGAAAGCGCTGCCGGGCCGGTCTGATTATCGAGAGCGGCGAACCGAGAGAGGTTATGCACTTTTGCCTTTTATGCGGCTTCGGTGCCAACGCGTTCAATCCATATATGGCATTTGAAATACTTAACCAGCTGCAAAAGCAGTGCGAATTGCCCGCCTCTATGGAACCAGTCCAGATAGCAGATAACTATATTGCTGCAATTAAAAAGGGCATCCTGAAAACGATGAGCAAGATGGGTATTTCAACCCTTCGCAGCTATACAGGCGCCCAGTTGTTCGAAGCGATTGGATTAAATCGCGGTTTTGTTGATGAATATTTTACCGGCACAAGCTCAAGAATCGGCGGAATCGGACTCCAGGAGGTAGCACAGGAAGCAATCGCCCGTCATAAGTCGGCATTTGAGCAGCGCCCCGTCGGGGCGCTCGAACTGGATTTTGGCGGTGAATATCATTTCAGACATAACGGCGAACAGCATCTCTGGAACCCGACAACAATATCAAAACTTCAGTATGCCGTTAAATACGATGATTCGAAAGCCTATGATGATTATGCACACGCCGTAAACGATCAGTCCAAAAAACTCTACACATTGCGCGGGCTGTTCGAGTTTACTCCGTCTCAGGCGGTTTCAATTGACGAAGTGGAGCCTGCCGGCGAGATAGTAAAGAGATTCTGTACCGGTGCAATGAGCCACGGTTCCATAAGTAAAGAAGCACACGAGTGCCTGGCTATCGCTATGAACCGCCTGGGCGGGATGAGCAACACCGGAGAAGGCGGAGAGGACCCTTCGAGATATATATCAGAACCCAACGGTGATTCGAAGAATTGCGCCATCAAACAAGTAGCCAGCGGCAGGTTTGGCGTTACGATAAACTACCTCGCTAACGCTAAAGAACTACAAATCAAGATTGCTCAGGGAGCAAAACCGGGAGAAGGAGGCCAGTTGCCGGGGCACAAAGTAACTAAAGAAATTGCCGAGCTGCGATACTCGACGCCGGGCGTAACGCTGATATCTCCGCCCCCTCATCACGACATATATTCGATTGAGGACCTTGCACAGCTCGTCTATGACCTTAAGTGCAGCAATCCTAGAGTCAAAGTATCGGTGAAACTGGTCGCCGAGGTCGGCGTGGGCACTATCGCGGCGGGCGTTGCCAAAGCCAACGCCGACGAGGTCCTTATCAGCGGTCATGACGGCGGAACCGGTGCAAGTCCGCTTTCTTCAATTAAGCATACCGGCTGTCCGTGGGAACTCGGTCTTGCCGAAACCCAGCAGGTGCTTGTGATGAACGGCCTGCGGGACAGAATAAGAGTTCAGACCGACGGCCAGTTGAAAACAGGCAGGGACGTTGTTGTGGCGGCTTTATTAGGCGCCGAGCAATTTGGTTTCGCCACAACAGCTCTGGTGTCACTTGGCTGTACAATGCTGCGAAAATGTCACGAAGGCGCCTGCACATTCGGAATCGGTACCCAGGACCCGGAACTTAGAAAACACTTTGCCGGCAGGCCGGAGTATGTTGAGCGGTTTATGTATTTTATTGCCGAGGAAGTGCGGCAGATTATGGCACAGCTCGGCTTTAAGAAATTCGAAGATATGATTGGAAGGGTGGAACGGCTGGGAATTCGAAAAGCAATCGAACACTGGAAAGCAAAAGGACTGGATTACTCGGCGATTTTCCATCAACCGGCTGCTAATGACGGCAAAGCTATACGACTAAGCTCACAACAACCCAATAAGCTCGAAGACCATATTGACTGGCAGATTCTGAAAAAAGCAAAACCAGCTATCGAAAAGAAAAAAAGAACCACAATCGAACTGCCGATTCGCAACACAAATCGAACAGTGGGTACTATTCTGAGCAACAATATAGTTAAAAAACACGGCCCGCAGGGACTGCCGGACAATACTCTGGAGATTGTTTTTCGAGGTTCCGCGGGACAGAGCTTCGGGGCGTTCCTGGCTCCGGGTATAACTCTAAAGCTGATAGGCGAAAGTAACGACTATCTGGGCAAAGGTCTTTCAGGGGGGCGCATCGTTGTTAAGACGCCCGACAAGTCACCATTTATAGCCCATGAGAATATCGTTGTCGGCAATACGCTGCTTTATGGCGCCACGAGCGGGGAAGTTTTTGTTAACGGTATGGCGGGTGAACGTTTTTGTGTCCGCAACAGCGGAGCAACAGCAGTTGTCGAAGGACTCGGCGACCACGGGTGCGAATATATGACCGGTGGAACCGTCGTGGTCCTCGGCAAAACGGGCTGCAATTTCGCCGCGGGTATGAGCGGCGGCACAGCATACGTTCTCGACGAAATGCAGTTGTTCGATACGCTCTGCAATCTCGACATGGTCGAGCTGGAAACCGTCTCGCGGAAAAGCGACAAAGATATGCTCTTTGATTTGATTCAACAGCATCTGAAATGGACTCACAGCAAGCGTGCACAGTATATTTTAGACGCCTGGTCGGACATGGTGGGTAAATTCGTCAAAGTTGTTCCGATTGATTATCGTAAAGCCCTTGAAAAAATGAGAGCGGCCGAACAACGCCACACCGAAACAACGCCTGCGACCGAGGAGGTGTTTTGATGGGTGAGACTAAAGGTTTCTTAAAGTATAAACGCCGGCCAGCCGGGCATCGGCCTGTCGAGGAGCGGATTCGGGACTTCAAAGAGCTTGACCTGCCCCTCAGTCCAGATGCAATTCACCAGCAGGCGGCAAGATGTATGGATTGCGGAATACCGTTTTGCCATGGGGCGGGCTGCCCTATTAACAATTCCATACCTGATATGAATGAGCTGGTATATAAGAACCGCTGGGAAGAAGCCTGCCTGATGCTTCATTCAACCAATAATTTTCCCGAGATTACAGGCCGGGTCTGTCCTGCTCCGTGTGAGACGGCCTGTACGCTTTCCATCAACGATGAGCCCGTGTTAATAAGGCACATTGAGTTTCAAATAGTTGAACGAGGATTCGAGCAGGGCTGGATCAAGCCGATACCGCCCTCGCATAAAACCGGCAGGCGTGTCGCCGTGATAGGCTCCGGACCTGCGGGCCTTGCGGCGGCACAGCAACTGGCACGGGCCGGACACGATGTGGTCGTTTTTGAAAAAGACCAGAAGATCGGAGGAATATTACGCTACGGCATTCCGGATTTCAAACTCGAAAAACACATTATCGACCGGCGGCTTGAGCAGTTAAGCGCCGAAGGCGTCGAGTTTCAGGCGGATGTGAATGTCGGCAAGGATATTTCGCCTCATTATTTACAGAAGATGTTCGATTGTATCTGCCTTACTATGGGAGCGGGCCAACCCCGCGACCTTAATATACCCGGCAGAGGATATGAAAACATTTTTTATGCAATGGAATACCTAAGGCTGCAGAACAAGGTTTGCTCAGGTGAGCCAATAAATAAAGACGGAACTATTTCGGCTAAGGACAAAGTCGTAATCGTAATAGGCGGCGGAGATACAGGCAGCGACTGTGTGGGAACCGCCCGCCGGCAGGGAGCTAAAAAAATATATCAACTGGAAATTTTGCCCAAGCCTCCGGACAGCAGACCGCCCGATACACCATGGCCCGAGTGGCCTCGGATTATGAGAACTTCCTCTTCCCATGAAGAAGGCTGCGAACGGCAATGGTTCGTATGCACCAAAAAGTTTTCGGGAGGAGGAGGAATCATTGCCGAAGAACTGCACGGTTGCCAGGTGGAATGGATTAAAAAACCCGACGGCTGGAAAATGAAAGAGCTGCCGGACACTGATTTCACCCTCAAGTTTGACCTTGCGCTTTTAGCCCTCGGATTTGTGCACGTTACTCATGAGGATTTGATAAAAAATCTGGGTTTAAAACTGGATAGCCGTGGTAATATAGCGGTCAACAACTATCAAACAAGCAGCCCATGGGTATTTGCCGCCGGCGATACAATCACCGGTGCCTCGTTAGTTGTACGCGCCATCAACAGCGGGCGCCAGGCCGCGGCAGCAATAGACAAGTGGCTTTGATTGGGTTTGAATTGGGTTTGTTTTGGCTTTGTTTGGCTTTGTTTGTCTGATTTCACCAAATGTCCAATTACTCGTATTTACTTGTCAAAAAAGAGCTTACGTTAATTTTGGCCTACTTGACTTTGGCTTTGTTTTGCATAAAAAGGGCTGATTTGTAGAGAGTTCTCTACAAGTGTAGAGCGTTTT
>JABMRO010000455.1 GCA_013202635.1 Planctomycetota bacterium | reverse complement strand
CCCTCGTACCCTTCCATGCCTGGCTGCCCGATGCACACCCGTCGGCGCCTGCTCCGATTTCCGCGATGCTTTCCGGTGTTTTGATTAAAGCCCTTGGCGTCTATTCACTTGCAAGAATTATCTTCAACGTTTTTGGTGTAACTGTTCACGTTGGCTGGGTATTGATTACATTAGGTGTCCTCAGTATGGTCATTGGTGTATTCCTGGCTGTGGGTCAATGGGACTTTAAGCGTCTTTTGGCATATCATAGCATATCACAAATGGGTTATGTTATTCTTGGATTAGGTATCGGTGCTCTGATACTTGCGAAAAATGGCAATGTTGCATGGGCGGCAATGGCGATTTTGGGAGGCATGTTTCATCTTGTCAACCATGCGGTCTTCAAATCGTTGTTGTTTTTGACGAGTGGTTCGGTGGAGATGTCCACAGGCACAAGGCAACTCAAGGAGTTGGGTGGGCTTGCCGAGAAATTACCATTTACGCGGGCAACATGTGCCATAGCGTCGGCATCTATTGCAGGTGTACCTCCATTCAACGGATTCTGGAGCAAAATGATACTTGTCATCGCCTCGGTTCAGGCGAAATATTATGGTTTGGCAGCAGTTACGGTTATTGTCAGCCTGGTGACGCTTATCTCTTTTCTAAAGATTCAGCGATATGTATTTCTTGGTGAACTGCCTGAAAATCTCCGGCAGACAAAAGAAGATAGAGGTTTTATGCTTGTTGCGATGGTATTTTTGGCCTGTTTATGCCTGCTTATGGGGGCGCTCGTGCTGGTACCCGGCTTGAGGGAAAGTATTCTGGAACCGGCTGTTAAAGTGTTGACCGATGGACTTAAATACTCCGAAGATATAATCGGAACGTTATAGAATAAGGATGTGAACCTATGAGACGATTGATATATTTTGTTCTGGCTTTCATTATCTGGATATTGTTGACCTGGCCTTTTGTCGAGGGCAAAATCGACCGCCAGGTTATAATCGCCGGCTTTATAGCTTCTATATTCGTTGCGATTATGTTTCACGAAATACTACCCAAGGAACATCACATATTTATTTCCCCGGTGCGTATATTCTGGTTCCTGGTTTATCTGCCGGTATTTTTCTATTATGTAATGAAGGCCAATCTGGACGTTGTTTATCGAGCCCTTCATCCCAAGATGCCGATAAAACCCGGAATCGTGAAAATAAAAACAAATCTAAAAACAGAATCAGGAATTACCGCGTTAGCCAATTCCATTACTCTGACGCCAGGAACTTTGACGGTGGATTTGACAGACGATGGTTTTTTGTACATCCACTGGATTTACGTTAAATCGGAAGACGTTGAGCAGGCAACCAGACACATTGCGCAAAGATTTGAGTGGTTCCTGAAAAAGATTTTCGAATAGAGAGAGATAGCTATGATAACGTTATTTTATATTGGCTTATTTATATGTTGCTTCTTATGCCTGTACCGAATAGGTCGCGGCCCGAGCGCCCCGGACAGAACCGTAGCTATTGATATTTTGGGTATCGTTATAGTGGGTTTCTGTGCCATCCTTGGGCTGGTTACCGGAAAAGATTTTTATCTCAATGTCGCTCTCGCCTGGGCACTGCTGAGCTTTATTGGGACCATAGCATTGGCAAAGTTTTTGGAGGGCAGAAATTTCGATGACTGATATCATTGGATACATTTTAATAACAATTGGAGTATTGTTTAATATTTTCGGATGTATAGGTTTAGTTCGTTTCCCTGATGTTTATAACCGCCTGCAGGCCTCAACAAAATGCGTAACGCTCGGAACGTTTTTACTGTTAATTGGTGTTGCATTGGTCTGCGGTTTGTCGGCTTTAAGTGCGAAAGCAATCATCTGTGCTGTTTTTATATTGCTAACATCACCAACGGCCGCACATGCAATCGCAAAAGGTGCACATGCTTCGGGTGTGGAACTGTGGGAGAACAGTGTAGTTGACAAATACGCAGAAGAAATTGACTGCCATTAAAAGAAGCTAATTACTGTATCAATAAATAATAACCGATTAACTATAAACTGCGGGAGTATAAAATTGCGTTTGCCAAAGTTAAGAGAACTGAAGGAAGCTGTGACAGCGGTTTTTTCACCGCGATTTACTACTCGGTTTCCAGCTACACCTTGTGTAGTGCCGGAAAAGTACAGAGGTAAACCTGAATTTGACCTCGAAGCGTGTATCGGCTGCGGGGCATGTGTAAATGTCTGTCCCACCCCGGGATGTTTAAGCATGGAGGACGACCTTGAAGCCACACCCCCTGTACGTAGAATCACGCACCGATACGATACCTGCATTTTCTGTGGGAATTGTGAAGCCAACTGCACGACAAAAACAGGCATAGCACTCTCAAATGAATGGGATTTGGCCGTACTGAACAGAGAGGATACCATCGAGACTCACGATTTCGAGCTTCAGCTTTGCGAAAAATGTGGTGAAATGATAGGGACAAAAAAGCATCTTATATGGCTTTATGAAAAGCTTGGCGCATTAGCCTATACCAATCCAGCTTTGTTGATAGCCAAGAGTAACGAGTTGCTCAAAGAACCGCAGGAGATTGAGCAGCAACAATTCAGCAAAGACGTCCAAACGAGCGATTTTATGCGAATCCTTTGTCCTAAGTGCAAATGCGAATTGAACATCCGGCTATAAAATTCCGTATGGCGTATAATCGCATATCGTGTTGCTTTAAAGTTATTGTGTATATTCTACGCAATACGCGATACACAATACGCACGGCGAGAATGCTATGAGCACCGAACAATCACTTCTCCAGCAGCTAAATATATTGCGCAATTCAACAACGGTTATTGTCGGGATTGGAAATACATTAAAAGGCGACGATGGAGCCGGGCCGCTCGTTTGTGAGCAGCTAAAGCACGCAAAAGTCTCTGCCGACCTGATAGATGCCGGTACTGTACCGGAAAATTATATACAGCCGATTATCAAAAAAGCCCCACAGAATTTACTTGTCATTGATGCTATTGATTTTGGAGCTACGCCGGGAACTATAGGAATATTTGAGCCGGAGCAGTTAAGCTCGCACGTAATTTCAACCCACAGTCTATCACCACGATTATTTGTTGATATGGTCTGTCAGGATATTAGTATTGATGTATATTTTGTTGGAATTCAACCTGCCCAAATACAACTTGGCCAGTCTATATCTCAGCAGGTAAGCCTTGCAATCAAACAGCTTTCACAAACTCTTGCGGAGATTTTTCCGCCCAGAAAATAAATCATGCCGATGGACGCGGATTTACTTACGCTTGAGCAGGCGCTTAGCTTTCTTTGCATCATCGACGGAGTCGAAGGCTATATGAAAGATGGCACGGTTGCCGATTGCTGCACCGGAAAGACCTCGAAGGTTGATACCCGCTTCGGCTAATCGCATCGTCAGTTCAGCACCATATCCGGGTTTGTTGCCTGTAGCGATCCGGATTCCGTGCAGTGACTTGGTTTTCTCGAAACCGGCTTTCTTGGCGGCCCTTATCTGCCTCGGACCCTTAATAGGCGTAACGAACACCAAGCCTTTTCCGGCCTTTTCATGTACACGGCGGGAAATGATGAATTCAAGATCAATGTCCGCCAGAGCAAGAGCGTCAAGTTTCTCGGCTAACGAACCAGGTTGGTCCTTAATACTCACAGCCCACACATCAACAGAACTAACATCAACTTTCATGATTCTTCTCCCAAAAAAGCGTTAAAAGCTTCAACTATATAATTTTAAAATAGACATGTTAATCTGACTATTTATTCAGGTATTTGTCAATGCCTTATATCATTAAATTTAGAATAAGTATGTGATTACCTATAAAATATGCTTGTTAAAAATTGAATCTTCGGAGTGCGGCTCTTGAATCCGGTGATCAATGGTATTAGAAGGATTTGCATAGTATAATAAGCTTGTCCAAAACGTCGATAGCAGGTAATTCACTTGGGATGGAGATAATAAAAACTGATGACTGATACGAGCTTACTTTTGAAGGCGTATTATGAAGCCCTTTATGAACGGCTTCAAGCTAACAAGGAAATATTGGTAAAAAGAATTGAAGAAATCCTGAACGAAGAGGTTTTAGAACGTGGGTTTGAGGATTTTGATGAGGATAAATATGCAGCATACATAGAAGCTTGCCTCGCTTTTGTAGATGAACGAATCGAGACATATAATCCATTTGGTATTCAATATACTTTTGACCAAACTCGTGCCAGAGACGCATTTGAATTGGAATTGCAGCTTGATTGGTACGACAGCCGGGCTGAGTATGAGAATTTGGTAAAAGCCGCACGCAGTAAAGCACAAGCAGGTGAAATAGAGGAAAGATTGGAACCAGTGGCTGAGGAGCTTGTCAAAGAACTCGGAGCGTTTCCGGATAAGACCATCATATCTGCTTATGAAGCGGAGCCAGGCCTGAGAAAGCTCCCGGATTATATTGTTGCTCTAACAATCGAAGAAATCATTAAGTGAATAAATGCATTGATGACAATTGAATAAAAGTTGACGTTTTTGAATTCTTCAAATTGTTTCTTGCATTTATTTTTATTTTAGATTATCTTATTATATGGTTTCTAAGGGTATTATTTTCGTAATTTGCTGCCGAAGAAGCTACCGAAATTTTAATGAATAATAACATTTTGGCTTGTAATGAAACCGAGCCGTTACATTTATCAAAAATTCAAACAGGAGGATAACAATGAAATCTATCACACGTCGAAATTTCATGAAACATTCTTTGGCTGCTGGTGTTGGTCTGACGATGGCCAGTCCTTTTTCCCGTGTACGTGGGGCTAACGACGTTGTTCGAGTGGGTGTAATCGGTATTAATAGCCGGGGCGGCTCACACATTAAAGAATTCCGGGAGATATCAGGTGTGCGAGTGGCTGCGCTTTGTGATGTTGACTCAAGGGTACTCGAAAGTCGTGCCAAACCGTTTAAGGACCGTAACGAAAATGTTGATACATATATCGAT
>JABMRO010000035.1 GCA_013202635.1 Planctomycetota bacterium | reverse complement strand
TTCCCCTTCAATTTCGTCACCGAGGCAAAAACCTACCGACTTACATTTTTCAATTAAAGCTGTCTCAAGTTCGTCGTATTTCTTTTCTTCCAAAAGTTGCAACTGGCATTTACATGCGCTGCCCTTGATTTCCTTTCCCGTAAGTCGGGCCTTCAATTCACTGTGAATTTTGAGAAGTGAAGCCCACGCCCAGTCTTCAAGTTCCAGTAAAGGACTGCCGCCCTCTGCATGCTCAGCCGCACCTGGCCGGTCTTTATGTTTCTGGTTTTCTTCAAAGTTCATCATAAGCGTTTACCTTGAGCATAAACTATGTGCTTGCTTTATAGATGGAGACATAATTTTTCATTTCAATTTACTCCGAACTCCAAAAGTAACGATATTAAAGTTAAGGGCTCGGGACTTTGTTGATAGATAAACACCCGCCCGAACCTGTCGTACCCGGCCGGGAATGTTATCCTGTCGTCCGTATCAACATCAGAAGTATCCATCCCGGAAATACTCAATAGCTCTTTTGTCGTTGAATCTTTGCCTACATAGAAATCGCCTGAGTTATAGTATTGAGGTATGACTTGGCTTATCCTTTTCTTTCTTCCCAAAACAAAATTGCCCTCAGATGCCATGCTCAATGGCATTGTCCTCATCTGGACAGTAAAGGGAAGTCCCGCCTGAACGGTAAAGGCACTGGTAATAGTAATATCACCTGACCCATCAACCGTCTGCGAAGTCTGGATAACACCATCGCCAAAAACTGACACTTCCTCTGCTATCAGATGGCCAAGATTTGTGATTGAAGTGGTCGCTGTGCTGTCGTATGTTACGCCACAATCGACATAATAAGCATCGTCAACGTCGGAACCGAAGTCTCTGGCAGCGAAATATTCGATATATCTTTGCGTTTCGCCGCCGATAGTCCTATTGACCGAGACCCAGATCTCGTCTTCAGGGTCACCGTTTATAACGGCAACGGACTCGAACAGGCCGTCAGTAATAAACCTCGCCCATGACGTGATGAGTTCCTTGCGCTCGTAAACAAATATGGCCATCTCGCCATCGTCCCGAACACACCATAGAATAGAGTTCGGCGTCTGCTGATAAGCTACGTCTGTAATGCCGTCACCGGTGATTTCGGGTGAAAGAATCGTCATATCGGGCGCAACGTAAGCATCTGTTTCCCAGTTATAGGCGAGTTCCCGCATCTTCTCGGAGCCTCGCTGGAAGAATAGTACGCTTTCGCTTGCAAGTACGGCCTGAAGGTCTGCACTGCCGTATGTCGAATGCTGTTCGGCCTTTACATTGGAAGGCGTTAAAGGCTCATCGGTCCCGCCGCTAATAGTCCATTCCGCTCCGCTTGTTCCGATAAGAAGTTTATTCTTACCAATAATCCATTCGATGACATTTACCTGTCTGGACGATAGCGTGAAGGCAAGAGCTTCGTCGTCATCCGCTCCGGCCGTCATATTTTCATAATCTGAGGTGGTAGAGGCCCAGATTGTATCGGGCTGAGAATCGTTGCCCCCAAAAGTTAATCTGTCCTCGAAAAAAGTAACTGTCCGGGGCCAGCCGCGATAATTGCTCCAGCTTCCCTCGCTCCATCGGTGAGTTGCCGTCGTATCGGCAAGGGTTTTAATAACTGTCCCTGTTGCGGTTTTGCTATCCGTAACCGCCGTTATTTCTACAATACCAACATGGTCAGTATCGGAAATCCTGAAGTAACATTGACAAGGCTCGGCAGCATCGCCACTTGCAGTCAGGATAACTCTGTAGTCAGCCTCATCAACCGTTTCTTCGGCACTTGTGATAGCGTTCCTGTCATCGGTGGATTGATAAGTAAATGCCGTTTCCCAGCCAGCCGCTCCGTGCGCAGCACCTATCGTATAATTCCTTTGTACTTCAAGCGTTCCTGTCCACGTTCCGAGAGTCGTAAGATACCAAGTCACCCCTTTTGCGATAGAACCACAGTCCATCCATGAAACATCTTCCGCCTGGTCATCAGTATAATTATCGGACAGAATTTCTTCATAAGCCCCAGTTGCAAGCGGCTGTACTAACTTGAACAATGCCCCTGTTCGAGACTTGGACGTAGAGGCGGAACCAGAAGGTTCGTGCCCTGCCGTAGTACCAATTTCAAATGGCGAATGCCCCGTAGCTGTTAATGTTATTGAGCCGGTTGTCCCCGATGGTGTAATTATCTTTATTATGTTTGTGTTTTCACCCCGAAACGGCCCTGACTGAGTATCAGTTGGTTCTATTGTCCAGAAAGCATTAGCATATCGGGATAGTTTGCGTGTTTCATAATCCGGGTGCGTAAGATAGAGAACATCGGCAGACTGTTCGTATTTGATTTCAAATAAATCCGCTGTCAAATAAGGCGTTGTAATAGAATATATAGTAGTTGAGTCATTGCCGGTAAGAGTTGCAATTTCTAATAAGCTAAGCTCTTTATTAAAAACAGCCACGTTGTCAATTTTACTGTGCCAGCTATTCTGATTAGTACTCTCGGCGCCGATAATTACATCAGCGGTCAAACTCTCCATAGCGACATAGTTGGAAAGGTTACTTGCTATTACCGTAGTCGGTATTTCCTCCCAATCAACATAGACCGTTACACCTACGTCTTTACCATCTCCGCCTGAAGGAGTGCTCGTTTCAACGTCACCGCTGAGAGTAACGCCAATCATGTGCCATCCGGTAGCGACAACGCCTGTGGCAGTCTCGGCAGTGAAGTTTGCCGTAGCACTATCATCAAAGACCTGGACGTTTATCTGGCCGCTACTTTCTAAGTAAACAAGCCATTCCTGATTCGCTGCCGTATATTTGGAAATGATAGTCTGTTGGTCTGCAGAGCTTGAATAATATACCCAGGCAACAAGGCTGAATGGACTATCCGCAGTACCATTACCAAAAGAAAATGCTGATGAGTATGAGGTGGTATTGGGAGTGAAGTCTGTAGTCCATCTTGCTACCCCTTTTGATACTCTTATCTCATCCAACCAACCTACCATATAGGTTAAACCAGAGAGGTCAGCTCCTATGTAAAAAGGGTCTTCTGGGAAATTATTAACATTATTTGTTGATATGTTCTGTGTGGAACCAATCTGTGTGCCGTCGGCATAAGCCTTGAAGTCTGCCCCATTTCTAACTATTGCCACATGATACCAAGTATCAATAGCTGGTGACCAAGCAAACGTCCATTCAACCGCATCCGCGCCGTTAGTACTATATCCGAAGTGAAGAACTGCATTACCCGTGTGCATGTATAGTATATATCCCCTGTCCCCAACTTGCCAGGTAGTGCCACATAAAATCCTATACCCAGTATTAACACTGAACCGTACCCATAAATCTATCGTGAATGGGTCAGTCCCAAAATCCCAATCAGCATGGTCAGGTATAGTACAATAATCGCCAGTCCCATCAAAAAGTAGCGAAGCTGAGTCAAATTTTTTGTGAACAGTATCGAGCTGTGCATTCCCAACACAAGTTATGGTATGGTCAGACGCCGACGAATCTGGTACAGTTGTAGAACCATCTGTGCCATCACAATGCAATAATAATTTCGTATAGGCATCTATCGCATTAGGTATTGTAACAAAATTTGCATCATTTATGTTGAGAGCTTCATTTGCTGTGCTTTCAGCATCAGTTACAGAAATTGTATTTGTATTTACTTGTGCAGTGCCATCATGTGTGCCAACATTGTCCAAAACGGTTGTACTGGCGGCATTGTCATCACATAACCAGTGCGCCACCAAACTACCGTCGCCGGTACTGCCAAAAAAAGCCGACAGGTCTTCAGTTCCGTAAGGCAGGTAAACAATAGCATTATCTGTAAAGAACCTTATGTATTGATTACCAAGCTCAAAGATGTAAGACTGCTCGGTAGAATACTCAAAAGGCAGCAGGCGTATCTTGGTGTTCTCTTTGGACTCGGCTACATACTTCGTTCCGGGCCTTTTCTGCGCCGCTCCCTGCGGTAAGGGTATCATGTTCTCCATGGTTGATAAGCCGGAATGGAATTTTGACAGGTCCTCCCTTACGTTCAATAAAGAAGACAATTCACCGGCGTTGAAACTGTGGATATTTTTTTTATAGAACTCGCTCTGGGCTCTCGTGATACCGGCTAAGAGACATATTATTGTCAGGATGAACAATATAATCAGCTTCTTTTTCTTCTTGGCTGGTATGCCTTGACTGAAACTCATAGCTAACCCTTTCAAATAAAGTTCGTTAAATAAATTGTCTTTATTCGGAAAGGTTGGCCGCTATGAGCGGGGCTTGCCTACCTGTTTAACGTCTGGTGTGACGACATCCCTTTGATGTTAGCATCGGGTCTCTTTCGAGGTTGGCCGAAATTAACCTGCCTGTTTTCTTTTATCTCCCTTAATCCCTGCCGTCTGTAAATAAGTATTTTTTTGTAATGTGCCCTGGTGTGCACTGGATAGCAATATACTGCCCTGGGTAGCAATATTTCTTACCCCAAACCATCGGGGAACTCCCCAATTAAGACTCGCCATCTTCTGGAAGACATTTGCTGATTACAGATTCGCTGCTCTTCGAGCCATTGCCTCATCGTGTTTCGGTGAAGGTGAAAGATATCTGTTAAATCTTTAAGCTCTTTCAGCTCAGACCAATGAAACTTGGTCGGGTCAAGGCCGTGAATCTTTGCCAGCTCATTAAGACTTGGCTTGGGCCAGAGTTTAGTTGTGCTGCTTTTCTTCATCGAATCCGTTCAATTTCTCCATAAAGCTCCATCATTTCCGGGCAAGCGTACAGACCTCGTTGCAAATGCAACAAGGTTATCTACCGTCTGTTTTTGGCTACTTTTCGGCTATTTCTGTCAAGTACAACACAAAGTCATGCCGTAAGCCCTTTGCTAATAAAGACTTTATTCGGACAGGTAGCCCGATTGGCCGCTGACTTCAAAAGTCAGATTCAGTTTCTCCCCTTGTCGGCGTTGCCGTTGAAGAAAGCTTTTCATTTGTCCAATATCTGTTTTGAAGGTTGTGTATCTGTCTTTTTCGCCTTTTTGTACTATACACGCTACTGTTTTCTTGCTATCTATGTCAAATCCAATATACTTGTCCGTAAGAGTCTCCTGTAATAAAAGTTGTTGTGGTTTTAGTAAAACAACCACACATTGTAGCCAACTTAAGAGGCTCCGGTTACATAGTTTCTCCCGAATTAATGCACTGTCATCGAGTATTGAATATCCAAAAAAGACAAAGTGAGTAAATGAAACCAAAAAAACTCAGAT
Organism: Planctomycetota bacterium; assembly: GCA_013202635.1. GTDB lineage: Bacteria > Planctomycetota > Phycisphaerae > Sedimentisphaerales > Anaerobacaceae > NIOZ-UU13. The sequence continues at coordinate 2,187 of JABMRO010000035.1, read as the reverse complement.
CAAGAATTGTGGTACCCTTCGATATTGTTATTGTAACCTTTTCGCTGCTGGTTGCAGTTTTAGGTTACTACGTCATCAAGAAGGACATTATAAAAAGGGCCCAGACAAAGGTAAAAAACGACCTCAACTCCGCTCGTGAAATCTATACACAGGAGCTTGAAAACGTAAAAGATGTCATACGATTCACCGCTTCGAGGTTTTTTATCAATGATGCTATTTCAACACAAGACAAGGACACTCTCGATAAGGAGTTGGGCAGGATAAGAACATCAGAATCCCTGGATGTCCTCACTCTTACTGATGCATCCGGAAAAGTCCTCGCACGAAGCCGAAATCCATCGGTGACCGGGGACAACCAGGCCTCCTACCAGCTTATTAGTAAAGTTCTCTCAAGCAGAGAAGTTGTTGCTGGAACAGTTATAGTACCCCGGCAGGAACTCGTAAAGGAAGGCGAAGACCTCGCCGAGCAGGCAAATATAAGTTTCATACCTACACCAAAAGCAAGGCGAAGAGCCGAAACCCGGGAAACTTCAGGAATGATGCTCAAAGCCGCTGCACCCGTATTCGGGTACGATGGAAAGTTGTCCGGTGTACTCTACGGCGGTAATTTACTAAACAGAAACTATAAGATTGTGGATAAGGTCAAAGAGATTGTCTATAAAGGAGAAACATACAAAGGAAAGGACATCGGAACGGCCACAATCTTCCAGGATGACCTTCGTATCTCAACTAATGTAAAGGCAAAAGACAACACACGGGCGGTCGGAACGCGGGTTTCCGAAGAAGTGTACGAACAAGTCCTGGTAAAAGGATTGCCCTGGATCGCCAGGGCCTTTGTTGTAAACGACTGGTACAAAACTGCGTATGAACCAATTAGGGACATAGACGATCGGATAGTTGGAATACTTTATGTCGGTATCCTTGAGCAGCCTTTAACATATATAGCGCGAAATATTTTAATTCTTTTTCTTGTGATAGTATGCGTCGCTACTGCCCTGGCGGCCTCACTTGAAATAGTTCTAACAGGAACAATTTCGCGCCCTGTTGAGCGTATGCTAAAAGCAACAAGGAAACTTTCCACCGGAAGTCTCGGGTATGAAGTGGACAAAGAAACCGGAACGATGGAATTCGACGAGCTTGCCGACTCTTTTAATAAGATGTCGGTGCAGCTTCGCGATAGAGAAGAGTCTCTAAAGAAAATAAATGAGGAACTCGCCGCCCTAAACAAAACTTATCTTGACCTGGTGGGCTTTGTCTCCCATGAGCTTAAGGGAATAGTAGCTACGACTATTATGAATGCCGCCGCTGTACGGGACGGGCTTTTCGGACAGATAAATGAAAAACAAAAGCAATCTCTTGAGTCGGTAACAAAAAACTTACACTACCTGAGAGAAACCGTCAGAAAGTTCCTCGACTTGAGCAGGATAGAAAAGGGCGAGCTGGAAGTTAATAAGAAGCAGGTTAGCTTGAGGGAAGACGTCTTTGAGCCGTGCCTGGAGACTTTTAATGCCGAGATCGCCGACAAACAGATGGCAGTCATAAACAATATCGCCGCTGAAATCAAGGTCAACGGTGACCTTGATTTGTTGCATATCGTGGCAAATAACCTCCTCGGTAATGCCGTCAAATATGGATTGGAAAAGGGAAAGGTAGTACTCATCTCAGAGGACCTCGCAGACAAAGTGCAAATCGAAGTCTATAATGATTCCAGACCTATCAGAGAGGAGGAACTAGAAAAGCTTTTCAAAAAGTTCTCAAGGCTGGAAGATTCTAAAGATAAGAAAATAAAGGGAACGGGACTTGGCCTGTTTCTAGCAAAAGAGATTATCACAAAGCATGGCGGTGATATATGGGTGCGGCCGGAAGAAAACGGAAACTCTTTTATCTTTCAGATTGAAAAATGTCCTGATTCTGTATAAATAAAAATAACACCCTTGAGGAACCTCTCCGGTGCAAGTATCTCTGCATGGATAATAACAACATTGTTAAGAAAATAAGTCCTATGATACCCTCCAAAACGAGTCCGTCTCTGAAATAGCCTGTGAGCTACTTTAAACTGAAGGTTGGATGATGTTCTGCTAGGAGTCTGTCCGAGTAACTGATTTTGGCTTTGTCTTTCTGCCTTGCTTTGGTCTTACATTCTGATTTTCACAAGTAAGAATTTATTTGCGGCTGTAATTACGCCTT
>JABMRO010000454.1 GCA_013202635.1 Planctomycetota bacterium | reverse complement strand
GTGTGGAGAGTTCTGGACTTACGCCGTGATCCCAAGAAGGTCAGACAATCACTGAAGTCTGGACGAACCCTTCGCCGCACTCGACGCCGGGAAGCTTTGCGGCCTGACGAGCTTTTTTAGGGCGGCTCAAGTGAGCTTTTCGTTGACGGATAAATTATGCATGAGACAAAACATTACTTGTTGATGTTGGTTATCTTTTTCTTAATTGTGAGTTGTAACTCGCTCCAGATGAACAGACAAACATCTGGTTTGAACGCTCAGACCAGTAGCCATCGTGATAATAACCTTCAACATGATCCCATCGAGGACGAGCCCAAGTATAGACACATATTTGAAACAAATAATGCTGAAGTTAGAGACATCTTAAAGGATCACCCGATGAGAAATCATAGGAGGGGTGTCCATATTTTCTGGAATACTAAGAAGAAATTGCCTAAAGAAAAATATGGAATTGATTGGAGATCCCCGGCAGAAATGAATCCATATATTATTTTTGATTGAGAGAATTCTCCCAGTACTGGTATTTGGCCACTTTGCTATTGCCGGCATTTCGGCCAAATGATTGAAGCTTCCCGCAGCAAGTAGCGGATAATGCACGCTTTTCCTTTCAGTAGGGATGCCTACCCAAATTATGTATAATCGAGTATCAAAAGTTATCGGAAATGCAAATTATGGCAATATCGATAATCTCCTCGTCCAGGGCCATGATATGGGTTACATCGCCAGGCATTATAACATGGGTCTTCCGCTTGTCTGGGCCTTACGATTAGAAGGAAAGACTGATCAGGAAAGGTTCAAATACCACAGGCTTCTGTCAAAAACAGGATGGAAACATCATAAATATTTGCACTCAAAATCCCCCGGGAGCAATCCCATCTCGGTTCGATTCCGAGCTCCGGCACCAATTATAATATGCTGCATAATCAAAAGGTCAGGCATTGAGCCTGACCTTTTTATCAAGGGGGTTGTGGACTTTTAATCCGGAACCCTTTTTTCGTTATGGTGACCAGCCCCGCTTTTTATTTTGCTATAGTCCAGCCCTCTCAGTAAAAGCAACGGACAGTTTCCTTATAATGTCACGAAAATAGTTGACATATTTCACCAAAAGTGGTCTTCTTCCCGTGTTTCACAGGGAAATTAATCAAGGGGGGCAATACGGCAACTTTCAACCATCAGAACAATTGTTCTGATAACAATTTACCGGTCGCATAGTTGTGGAGAAGGGGCAGATCGTGAAGGTGAGCAAGGACAAGAACGGCATCGTCAAAGCAGGCCGTTGTGGTGGCACTTATGCGCACAAAGATATTGCCTTTGAGTTTGCATCATGGATATCCCCTCAATTTAAAATATCTATTATCAAGGAATTCCAACGGCTCAAAGAAGAGGAATTCAAGCAGCTCGGCTGGGATATCAAAAGGAATCCGGCCAAGATCAACTACCGGATCCATACCGACGCGATAAAGGAGAACCTTGTGCCTGCGGAACTCACGCCGAAACAGGTGAACCTGGTTTATGCCACGGAGGCGGATGTGCTGAACATGGCGCTGCATAAAGACTTTCCGCAATCGCCGCACGCTGTCCTTGATCCGGACATTTGCTGGTTTCCTGCTGATGAGGCCTTGCGCGAAACGAGCATGGAAAAACTTATGCCGCCTCTTGTATCGCAACTGCCGAATCATTGGTGACAGCCAACTTGAACTCCGCTCCGCCAGTTTCCTCGAAGATTGCTCAGACATACTGTCATACGAAAAAAACTATCTGGCCGTGCATTTCAAACTTGATTACGTGAACTCTGGTGGCGACATTTCCAATTACTATCCAGATTTTATGGTCAAGCTGTCCGGCAAGCGGGTTGTCATTGCCGAAACCAAAGGGCAGGAAGATTCGGATGTGCCTCTGAATATGATTATTTTTTTATCAGGGGATAACTCCATCTGACCCCTCATTTTTGAAGACAAAGACACACCAGTCGTTCATATGGCATCATGTTGCGCTGCACGAAAATAATATTAATAGTGATGGAACCGTAAAAAGTCGTCACTCC
>JABMRO010000453.1 GCA_013202635.1 Planctomycetota bacterium | reverse complement strand
GCATCTCGTGAATCGTATCTCCCCCTTGAGGTAATTGTTGCTATCTCACTGGGGTGAACGTTAGGGGAACAGGTGCACAAGTGCACAAGGCAAAAAGTTCAAAAGGGACAAAAGCTGTTTAATCAAAGAAAAAAAAGGGGGCAAGGGCCTATAATAAAAGGGTTAAAGAAAAAGTTTGTACGATTTTTTGTTTATCGAGATAGATAAGTTATATTTTATATATGGGGGGGGAGAATTGACAAAACACGTCATTACTCCTCAACAACGGCATAATACTCTTTCCTTCACTAAGGGAGGCAGGTGAGCTCAACCAGGGCTTTTACAACGACTGGGGGGCGCCTGTCTCCCGGTTTTTTTATTCCCCATGAACGCGAATCTACAACTGTACTGTTGAGAGGACAGCCGGTTCCGGCTGTCTTCTCAATGACGGTTGTTTTGCCTGCTGCTATTGGCTGTTAGTAAATTATGCCCCTGTTTGTAATGAATTTATCCACTTTTTCCATCAGGGTTGTTTTTGGTAGATATCGGACTTTGGCGGTTGCCTTTTTTTTGGCATTGGATTTTGTTTTGGCGGGAGCGTCGGCCTTTTGTTTGTAACGAGCCTTTATTGTGGCTATATTCTTCTCCGATTGGGCTTTTAGTTTTGCTATTGCATCGTCGGCGTCGGCTTTGATTGCAGTTATCTGGTCGGTATAAGATTTAATCTTCTGCTGCATCTGGTCTTCGAGGTTTGCAATTTTATGGGCATAGACCTCGGCTTTATGCCGGGCCTGAACTCTCAGTTCGATTTCAGACATTAACCTGGCTTCTATTTTGCATCTTGCTTCGATCTCGGCTTTTAGTTTTTCTTCAGTTTCGGTTTTTACTTCGGCGATGGATTTTATTCTTTCTTCGGCCCGGATCTGAGCTTGAGTGTGGTCCTTTGTCTTTTCTTCGAGGTCGGCTTTCGCTTTTTGCTGTGCTTCAATTCCTGCCTGGACTTCAGCCCGGGCCCTCCTTTCTGCTTCGATTCTGGCTTTGGCTTCGGATTCCGCTTTGGCCTGGGCTATGGCTGTTGCCCTGGCCTGAGTTTTTGCTATTTCTTCGGCCTGTATTTTTGCCATGGCGTAGGCATTGAGTTTTTGTTCAGCTTTGGTTCTTAACTTAGCTTCGTTTTCGCATCTTTCCTGAATTTCGGCCTGTAGTTTTTTTTCTGCTTCTGTTATTGCCTGTTCATAGGATGTTGTTTTTTCTTCGGCTTTAACCATGGCTTCACTGTACAGCCGGGTTTCTTCTTCAGCCTTGGAAATTGATTGAGCTTTGGCTTCGAGTCTTTGCCGGGCATCGGATTCGCTGATGTTCTGTTCTCCCGGTTTGAAAAACAACGGTTCGGCGAACTGAACTGCGACACGATTTACCAGGTTACTGAGATTATCGACGCGACAGACACGTCCGATGCGACTGAAAAAGACCGGGTCGAAGGAATTGACGGAGTCAAAGTGCGGCACACCAAAGTCAACGGTTACCAGCTGGTCGGGATTGGGACATTTTTTGTCGGCGTGGCAAAGAATTGCCAGGCCCCTGCTGGAAACATCAACGATCTGGCCCGGGGATGGTTTTCCCTTAACGTCCCTTGCGAATCGAACGGGCCAACGATAACGCAATCTTTGCTCAGTTCTCTGGTTGGTAGTTGTTTCCATTCTCAAGACCACAAAATCCTTTTTGCGTGGTATATATGAAAGACATTACATCTAATTTTCGCCGCCGTCAAGAAATTTATTTTCGTGTGAATGACAAATCACACATTCAAGCTTTACGCAATAAAAGTTGCATTTTCAAAATCGGTTGGTTATAATAATAAATAACCATGTCTGCACAGCCGGACGAAGCGGAAAATTTTATTAAATAAAACAGGAGGCAGGAAAATGAATAACAGGTTATTGTTAATTTTGATTATCAGTGCTGTTGTATGTGCGGTTCCGGGTTTGGCGTTTGGGTGGGGGGCGGCTACTCACGCGTATATTGCCAAGGAATTAGGGCATGAGCCGGGCGTTATGAACTTACAGGAGATGTATGGCGCGGTTGTACCTGATATGTTTAATTTAATGTTCGGATATGAACATCAGGGTTATTTATGGAACAAAACGCATTATGAGTTTATGAAGGTGGTCAAGAAGGTAAATTCTGAGGAAAGCAGGGCGTTTGGGTACGGATTTGCGAGCCATAATGAGGACTGGGGGGCAGACCACACAGCACATATAAATTCCGTCGGCATCAAATCCGGAGAGGGTTATGTAGTTACAAAAAAGAAAATATTGGCACCTCAATTAAAGCTCGGTATTACATTGTTTCTGAACTCAAAAGGCATTGCTTACGTTCCTGAATTACTTGATGAACTGTCTTTGGTGATTGCCGACAGTGCCGTGGAAAGTGCGGTCGATTTGCTGGTGAGCCAAAATGAAGATGCGCAAATAGGGACGCGGATGCTGGTGGCCGCGAAATTGAGAAGCCCATTTGTTCCAATGCTTTTGAGCAGGTCGTATGCACAGGATTTAGCCGGTGAGGCCGGGATAATAGCTGAAGAGTCAATCCTGTTAATTGTTGAAACTGAAACACAATTCAAAGAATATATGGAACTTTACGGCGGAATATTGACCCAGGAAAACGCGGTGGATTTGATGGCCGAGCAGGGGGCACAATTAGCTGAAGTAATGTTGGAAGAGCGGTATGGAATTGTCGTTGAGGTGCCGGCAGAATTAATGAAAACGGGCTTGCTTGCGGCTGTTGATGTGGTTAAAAACGATTACTCCGGAGAGCTGGCGGCGACGCTTGAATATGTCGCGAGGCAGCTTGAGAGCCATGGAGTAGAGAGTCAGTTACCGGCGGATTTAGATTGAAGAGAAAAAAAGCGGCAAGCAGGGTCTGTCGAGCTGGTTTTTTTAAGGACTATCCTGATTTGCAAGGCCGGATTATACGGTTTTTTGGTACCAATCAAGGAAATTTATAAAACGAATATTTGTCTTTTGAGAAAATGTGTGGTAGAATTCCGAGTCTTGGGAAAAGCCGATGTCGAAGAGATCGGCGGGTTTTGCTATGGATTGTTAAAACTATGGATAGAAAAAAATGAAGCAATGCAGTAAATGTAAGAAACGTAAAGACAGGAATGAGTTTGGCAAGAATCGTACCCGTGCGGACGGGCTGAGGATTTGGTGCAGGGAATGTGAGTCTGAATATGCGAGGGAACGTTACGAAAAAAAAAGAGGAACTGTGAAAAAATACAACAACTATAAAGACCTTCATCGTGT
>JABMRO010000452.1 GCA_013202635.1 Planctomycetota bacterium | reverse complement strand
GCTAACGATCCTGATGCCATGTATGTTGCTCTAAACGGTGGCCAAAAGGTCTATCATGATAATCCTAATGCAGCGCTGACAACCGACTGGACCGAATGGAATATCGACCTGCAGGCGTTCGGTGTGAACCTTACTAATGTCAATACTATTACTCTTGGTCTTGATAACAGCAACAATCCGGCGGCTGGCGGTTCAGGTTTGATATATTTCGATGATATCCAACTGCATCAGCCAGCACCATAAGCCGAGATTTGGCCGGTAAGTAAACTGCGCGGTTGTTGATAGCAGATTCGCGTTAATTCGGGGCCTATACCGATTTGGTATAGGCCCCTTTTTCATTGGCTTTCGAACACTTCGGAGAGGTCAGCATTTCAAGTCATCAGCTCACCCGGCGAGGGGGAAAAGGAAAATTTTAACGTAGTAAACCCACAGGCATATTTAACCGATATCTCAAAGAGTTTTATCTGATGCAGGGAGGCGAGGGTCCCATAAAAAAGGAGGTAATGCCAAACCACAATTTGCCCTTTTGGCCGGAGTCGAAAGGCTTTTCGGCCGGGCAGGAGTTAGCCATAGCATTTGACGCCACCATAAAAGAATATCTAAAAGAGATTAACGAGGCATCGTTGTTGTGCGCCGAGGAGGAGCGTTTGTTAGGCAAGCTCGTTGCCGAAGAAAACGACCAGCAGGCCAGGGAACAGTTGGTACGCAGTAACCTCAGGCTGGTCGTTAGCATCGCAAAGAAGTTCGGCCGCAGGGGGATGAGTCTCGGTGATTTGATTGAGGAAGGTAATCTCGGTCTTATAAAAGCCGTTGATTACTTTGATCCTAACCGCGGGGTCCGCTTCAGCACTTATGCCGCGTGGTGGATAAAACAAAGTATCAAACGTTCGCTGCTGGAGAACGTTCAGCCGGTACATATTCCCACCTATATGGTTTCGTTGATAAATCATTGGCGGCATACCACAGCCGAGCTTGAGAGTAAAATCGGCAGAAAGCCGAGTGTGGAGGAGATGGCTGATATTATGCAATTGCCGCTGCGCAAGGCTAAAGTCATACATCGTATCGTTGAGGTACTCAGCTCTGTAAGTGAACATTGCAGCAGTGATATGTCGGACGACGACCAAATGCTCGAAGCGATTCTGGAAGACCCGAATGCCTGCAAACCGGAGGATGTATTGGCTGCGGTCGAAGAAAAAGCAAAGGCCCTGAGATTGCTCAATGAAATCGACCCGAGAGAAGCAAACATCCTGCGTATGCATTACGGCCTTGATGGAAACAAGCCGATGTCACTGAAGGAAATCGGTAAGGAATTGGGCCTGACACGGGAGAGGATTCGCCAGATTCGGCGTGATGCGCTTACCAGGCTTTATGAATATATGAACGAATAACTTTCGCCGAATAACATATCAATAAAACTTGCATTTCCCCGGAAATCTATTAAAAATAGACCACAATAAACGAGTACTTCGTCTGTTTAAGCAAATATAACGTCAATAGTTATCCGGGAAGGAAAACAAATGACAAAAGAAGAAATTGATCTGAAAAAATACATTCGCAGCATACCTGACTGGCCTAAGAAGGGGATTTTATTTCGAGATATAACGCCGTTGCTGGCCGACCCCGTGGCACTTACAGCAGCAACGGAGGCACTCTGCGCCGATTTCAGGGGGGCGGGCATCGAATATGTCGCTGCCGTGGAGGCCAGAGGATTTATATTTGGAGCGGCGGTTGCCGAAAAGCTCGGAGCCGGTTTTGTACCCATACGAAAGAAAGGCAAGCTGCCTTCCAAAACCGAAAGTATCAGCTACGATTTGGAATACGGAACCGACACTCTGGAAGTACACGTTGATGCCGTAAAGAGTCAGGCCAAAGTTTTAATGGTCGATGATTTACTGGCCACCGGCGGGACAATGGCCTCGGGCTGCAAACTCATCGAAAAAATAGGCGGACAGGTTGCCGGTATTGCATTTCTGATAGAGCTTACCGCTCTTGGTGGAAGAGCGAAATTAGCCGGCTATCAGGCCATATCAATCATTTCATACGATTAAGCTTTTTTAAGCAACGTTTATCCAAACTTACTTTTCACCAAGAACTTTTACGGTATCAGTAAACAAATAAGCCGTAAAAGTACATTGATTTCCCCTTTATTACTCAACAAAGCTTTTTTTCAAGTTGATATTTTTGAGGCGGAGACGATGCGGTCGTTGTTGTGGAAATCTTTTTCAATTTTAATTTCGCCAAATTCGCCATTCTCTTTGAGCAACTCTTTAACGGCCCGCCCCTGAGCGTAACCGATTTCCAGCATTAAGGCACCATCAGGTTTGAGGAATTGCCCGGCCTTTTCGATAACGCGACAATAAATATCCAGCCCATTTACTCCCGCAAATAAGGCCTTTTTCGGCTCATAATCTTTTACATTCTTATCAAGGATTTCATACTCGGCGGTGCTTACATAAGGCGGGTTGCTGACAATCAAATCGAATTCGTTAACATCCAGGCCGGATATAACCGGGTCGAACAAATCGCCGCACAGCAGATTGATTCGGTCGCTTAGCTGATGCTTTTTTACATTTCCGGCGGCGACTGCAAGTGCCGCGTCGCAGACGTCCGTTGCGATTATGCGGGAATCCGAAAAATTATTGGCAATTGCCACGGCAATGCAGCCGCTGCCTGTGCACAAATCGCATACATACTGAGTGCTGGTGCGGCGAGTTCGTAAAAATTCTATGGCGCGTTCGACGAGCAATTCCGTCTCAGGGCGTGGGACCATACAATCCGGCGTTACATTTATCTGGAGCGAGTAAAATTCAGTCCTGCCGACCAGGTAAGCTATTGGCTCGTTTTGGCCGGCCCGTTTTACTAAATCTCTCAACGTGTCCAACTGCTCCGGCGGGACGGGTCTGTCGAATTGAGTATATAATTCAATTCGTGTTAATCCCACCGTATGGGAGAGCAGCAGCTCTGCACTTAAGCGAGGGGATTCAATACCCTTGCCCGTGAGATATTCCGTAACCCAGTTTAAGAGCTTTTGTATTGTCCAGGTATCCATACCGAGAAGGCGCTACGAACCTGATTTACATGCTTTTGTCGGAGCCGGACATTAGCGCTCGAAAAACGGAAAGAGCTTTGTTTTAAGGTCATTTTCGGATGGTCGGCGGCCGTACTCGCAGACCTCGAAGGCCTCGGCATAGCGAACTTTTTTGCCCTTCTCCTGGCCGTAGAGTTCTATCAGTTTGGCCCGGTATTGGTTGGCGGTAGATTCAAATCGACGCCGAAATCTCTCGCGCACCCTGCGGCGAGCTGCCGCCCGCTCACTTTCGTTTTTGGGGACCATTGACTCGTTGCCGGAAACGCCACCTTCGACAAACTGTGATTCGAGAACGGCCATGGCATCGAGCTTCTTCTCGATGACATCGTCAATAGCAACGACCAGAGTCGGCTCAAACGGATTTGGTTTCTGGAAGCGATCCGAGAAGTACAGGAAAACCGGGTTTGTTTTCAGGTGCGGCACATCCGGGCAGATGAAGGGGCAGATT
>JABMRO010000451.1 GCA_013202635.1 Planctomycetota bacterium | reverse complement strand
TTGATGTATGGTTTTAACCACAGGCACCATGACAGCGTAATCCGGATGAAGGAGATTATTGACAGTGGAGAGTACGGCAGGATTCTCTGGATGCGAGGCCGATACGGCAAGAGCGTAACTGAAGACTACTTCAATCAGTGGCGTGCGAAAAAGGAACTGGCCGGCGGCGGAATACTGCTGGACCAGGGGATACACATGCTCGACCTGTTCATGCATTTTGCCGGTGATTTCGACAGTGTAAAATCCGAAGTGTCGAACCTCTATTGGAAGCTTGATGTCGAAGACAACGCATTTGTGATCCTCAAGAATTCCGAGACCGGCCTGACAGTTTCGCTTCACTCTACCATGACTCAGTGGCGTCACCTGTTTTCTTTTGAAGTGTTCATGGAAAATGGCCACATTGTATTGAACGGATTAATAACCTCTTCGATGTCATATGGAGAAGAAATTCTCTCCGTTTCTAAAAGGGGTTCAACAATCCCTGCAGCAACTTGGAAAAACGAAGTGAGAACTAAGTATCTTACAGATAATAGTTGGCGGTATGAAATGGACCATTTTTTCAATGCCATAGACAACGACCAGCCCGTGGCCATTGGTAACTCAGAGGATGCTCTGCGACTCATGCGGATAATTGACAAATGTTATGAAAGCTAATGAAAGAGAATAATGGGACGCAAAGAAACACTGTCAGAATACGTTGCCGGTTATCGCCAAAGATTGTTCGACCTGTTTGATTCGATAGACCTTGACGTGCTGGAACAGTTAATCGCAACTATGGTCGAAGCATTCAAGAACGGAAAAACACTGTATATCGTCGGCAACGGCGGAAGCGCTGCCACCGCTTCGCATATGCAGTCGGACTTCAGTTTCTTCGTGCGTTATTTCACGCAGTTCAGACCCAAAGTGCGGGCGCTGACCGACAATGTCCCGATGTTGACCGCTATTGGCAATGACAACTCATTTGACGATGTATTTGTCGAGCAGATGAAGGGCGTTTTTGAGAAAGGCGACGTTCTCCTGGCGATTTCCGCCAGTGGAAACTCACCTAACGCCGTAAAGGCCGTTGAGTATGCCAACGAACTAGGCGGCAAAACAATGTGCTTTGTAGGCTTTACCGGCGGAAAGCTCAAAGAGATTTCTGATATCGCCCTGTACACTCCAAATGCCAAGGGCGATTACGGTCCCATTGAAGACCTGCACATGATCCTTGACCATTTGATCGTAAACTATTTTTCTGTAGACGAAGAATTTCTGGGGATCAAGTAATATGAAATGGCAAAATGAACTTGCTTTGGCTATTCAGGCAGCAAATAACGCGACATCTTATCTTTGTTCACAGAGAACACGAGTTGAACAGGATGGGGTTGTCAGTGCCGAAGGTCGAGATATTAAACTGTGCGCCGATCTTGAATCGGAGAAAGTTATATTGCGCACGCTGAAGGAAAACAGTGAATATCCCATCTTGACGGAGGAAAGCGGTGAGCTGGGTTTCATTGATCATGGTTCGGAGCTTTTCTGGGTCATTGATCCCCTTGACGGCAGTTTGAATTTCATCAAAGGCCTTCCCCTTTGCTGCGTATCCATTGCACTTTGGCACAAGACGGAACCCGTTTTGGGCGTTGTGTATGATTTTGTTCACGACGAACTCTTCACAGGTATTGTTGGCGAGGGAGCCTATCTAAATGAATGCCCAATTTCTGTGTCGTCTACTGACTCGGTTAACCAGGCGATTCTGGCAACAGGCTTTCCTACTTTTCGCAGCTTTGATGATGCTTCTTTAATGGACTTTCTGATGAAAGTTCAGCGTTTCAAAAAGGTTCGCCTTCTCGGATCAGCAGCTCTTTCGCTAGCCTACGTTGCGTGTGGTCGTACCGATGCTTATGCAGAAGAAGATATTATGATCTGGGATGTTGCAGGGGGTATTGCTCTTGTAAAAGCAGCCGGGGGATGCGTAATGGCAGAGCGTTCCAAAAATATTAAGTGGGCTTTGAACGTCCAGGTTGCTGGTCGGGCTGCTATTTGGAGCGGATTAAACAAGGAATCAGATCAATTATGATTGCAGACAGCTTAAAGAACATTGATATCTACAAGGGTGTTTCAGAAGACATTTACGCCGGCCTCGTTTTTCTCAGGGATGCAAAACCCGACATCGAACTGGGAGAGTATCCCGTCAACGCCAATGTCAAGGCTCTGGTTAGTGAATACATGACCAAGGAAGTATTTGAACGCGGTTATGAGGCCCACAGGCACGTGATCGACATCCAGTATCCGATTATCGGCCTCGAACGTGTCAAATGGTCTCCGCTGCCAGGGATGTCTGTAAACATCGAATACGACGAAGCCAAGGACAGGGCGTTTTACCTTTCGCCTTCGCAGGAAACATACGTTGACATCGGCAACGCCATCTTTGCGATCTTCTTCCCAGAAGATGCCCACAGCCCGCAGCACTGTGTCGTCGAACCCGAGATGATCAAGAAAATCACCATTAAGGTGTCTATCTGACATGAACATTCCTAAAGTAAAAGCTCTCGTACCGATGAAAGGTCACTCGGAAAGGGTACCGAACAAAAATATCCGACTGCTGGCCGGCAAACCGTGTTTCCATTGGATCATGGAAACTCTGAGCAAAAGCAAGTACATCGATGAAATTATCATAAACACCGACTCGGAAGAAATTGCTGAAAGCGCACAGAAGCACTTTGACGTGACTATCCTGGAAAGGCCGGAGTACCTGCTGGGAGACATGGTCAGCATTCAGCCTTTGATCAAGTACGATCTTTCTCAAACAGACGGCCAGTTCTACCTTCAGACTCACAGCACCAATCCGCTGATTCGTACCGAGACTATAGATAAGGCAATTGAAACATTCCATAGTTCTCCTGATTACGATGCATTGTTTTCGGTTACCGAGGTCAAACAACGGTTCTATTGGCCCGATGGCAAAGCGATCAACCACGATCCGATGCATTTGATCAGGACTCAGGACTTGCCCCCGATCTATCATGAAAACTCCTGTTTCTATATTTTTTCGAGAGAAACCAACGTTAATTACAAAACGCGACTGGGCTCAAAACCGCAGATGTTCCCTATAGACCTGCTTGAAGCGGCAGATATCGATGATATGGAGGATTTTTACTGGGTAGAGTTCCTGCTTACGAAACAACTGCGCGGTGAAGAGCAATGAACACTAGTCGATCCAATCATAAACTGATACGATTATCACACATATTGTCTGAGACTACTCCCTCTTATGGCAATCGCGACAGTTTTCGTGTTCGCAAGGCTTCCTCCATATCCAACGGAGCTTCAGCCAATACGTCCAGATGGGAATTTACCAATAATCATATTGGCACACATGTTGATGCGCCGTCACATTTTGACCCGCAGGGTTTGGCAACTTCCGATATCGATACCAGCAATTGGTTTTTTAATAGTGTAATGCTTGTTGATATGCCCTGTTCGGGCGCCCGCCTGATCAATGTTGATGACCTGAAGAATTTTGATATTTCTTCTGATGTCGAGATGCTGCTTATTCGGACCAGTTTCGAGAATTATCGTCATCAGCCCAGGTACCACAATGACAACCCCGGACTCGATGCCGAGCTGGCGCCCTATTTTCGCGACAATTTCCCATCTCTACGATGTGTCGGTTTTGATTTTATCTCCGTAACCTCTTGGAAATATCGCACAGAAGGAAGGGTGAGCCACAAGGCCTTTCTATACGCTGAAAGAGACCAGCACCCGATAATGCCGATAGAAGACATGGCCTTGAACGCGATTGATGGTAATATAGAATGGGTCGTAGTTGCCCCGCTTATCGTAGAAAACGGTAATGGAGGACCTGTTACTGTTTTTGCAAAGATCGAGGAATAAAATGTATCCACACCAACTTAAAAAGAAGCTGATAAACAGGGAACTAACCATAGGTTCATGGGTTACGATTGGCAATCAAGCCATTATAGAAATACTTGCTTCAGCCGGGTTCGAGTGGTTGACTATTGATTTGGAACACACTGTCATTGATCTGGAAATGGCTCAGATTCTGATCGCATTTGTTCAGGCCAACAATATGGCTGCGCTGGTCAGAGTTAGTAAGAACGAAGAAGTCATCATAAAAAGAGTGCTTGATGCCGGGGCAAATGGAGTAATCATACCGATGGTCTGTTCTTTCGAAGATGCCCGCCAGGCAGTTGAGTTTGTCAAATATCCACCGATTGGAAAAAGGGGGGTTGGACTCAATAGAGCACAAAAATACGGTATTGGCTTCGACGATTATAAAGAATGGTTAAAAAATGATGTTGTTATTATTGCTCAAATAGAACACATCAAAGGGGTGGAGAATATTGAAGAGATCATCACTACCGATGGGATTGACGGTATTATCGTCGGACCATACGATCTTTCGGGATCAATGGGGTATCCCGGCGACTACAATCGGCAAGATGTAAAAGAAGCACTTAAGGTGGTGGAAAAGGCATGTCAAAAGCATCAAATCTCATTAGGATATCACGTCATTGAGCCGGACCATGTGATACTTAAGAAGAGAATCGACCAGGGGTATAACTTTGTTGCTTTTAGCACAGATTTTTTCTTCATGGGGCAAAAGGCAAGAGAGGAAATGAATCACTTAAAGTCATGAAGAATCATTAGCATTAGATAGCATTTATTAGAACATAAATTGTCTATGTTACCTTGGGATTGCCCATTACCAAAAGATGACTTGGGCCATATTTTTCAGCACCCAGCCAGCAGTTGTATCACCGAGCCGTTACCTCATATAATTGGAAGATCGCTGACTCCGAAAGAATGACAGCGTTAGCTTTCCAGAGAATGACTCGCTGAAACAGATTCCCCTCGCGTGATGTCAATGTGTACTTCACAGGAAGGTTAATATGATGAAAATTCTTTTTTTAGATGCAAGCCCAACTATGTTGGCAAAAAATCTGTTACCAATCGCTAATTGGTTTCACCAAAAGAACCAAAACTTTAAAGCACTCTTTGTATCGTTAGAAATATCAAGCTACACAGATAAAAACATAGAATTAACATCGCTTAAAAACATCAAGAAAAATGATGGTAATAAATTTATTTCATTTAAAAGTTTCAATAAGGGTAAAATTGAAAAATTCCTTAAAACAAACAATCCTGATATGATTTTCATTGATGGATATAGAATATTTGATCAATTATGGATTGGTATCGGAAAATCATTAAATATTCCAACGTATAAACTACAACATGGATTTGAAGTAAATTCCGTCTATTATAAACCTTCCATAATATTATCAAACTTTCAAAAAGGCATTAGAATGATATTTGCCCTCTATAGTTTATCAAAATTATTAAATGAAAATTTCCTAGAAATTTTCACCCAATACTTGAAATATTTATTTAATGGTGAAACATTAAGAAATTCGTATTTAGACAACGAATTATTACATCCCCAAAAATCTTTTGTTTATTCAGACTTTTACAAGCACTTTTGGAATAATAAATTTGGATTTGAATATGACAAAATGGTAATAATTACTCCAATCGATTTTTTATTAATACCACAAATAAAAGAGAAGAAAAGGGAGAATGCTTGTTGTTATATTACACAAACACTAGTTGAAGATGGAAGAATGAATAGAGGAGAATTTATTAAACTAATCTATGAATATAAAAAAATTGCTTTAAAAGTTGATAAATTTATAATCAAATTACACCCTCGTTGTAATATCGAACACTATAATTGCTTTAGAAATTTAAAGAATGTTGAATTTACTAGAGATTTTCCAAATTGCACCTCTTATATCACACACTATTCTTCAATGGCATATACCGCTTCCTTTTTTTCAGACTTAGTAATTCTCCATGAATTGAAAGGACATCCAATCCCTAAAATTTTTAAAGAAGTGGCATCTCATATAGTTACAAGTTATGAGGAAATTATTAAAATATTAGAAAAATCAACAAACACAAAAGAACCTGATTTTGAAGAAAGAAAAAAGAAAATCACTTATTATGCAGTTTATGAAAAAATAAATCCATATGAAAGAATTTATCAAACTATATCGAAAGACTTTTCGTAATTCTCTTTTCGCTCAACACGAATACCGAAGTACCAGAGACGTGATTATGTTGTAAAACATTTTAACCGTGAAACGCTAAATAAATTTGCGAGAAGATGAGGCCAGTTGTAAAATGAGTGTTCCCAGCAAGTTACAATATTTTAGTATTTTGTCGGCGGAGCCGACAGAAAGGAACACTCATGGAAAAGATTGTTATCAAACTATCACGACAAGTCAAGCGTCATTTTCATCGTACCATCAAGAAAATTAAGGACGCCGGATTGAAGACACGTTATTTGATCATTTTGCATACGACTGAAGGCTACAGTCGTCACACCATCGCCGAGATGCTGTTGTGCTCTACCTCGACAGTCGATCGGGTTCGCAAACGATTCGCCGAAGAAGGAGTATCAGGACTGATAGACCGACGTGGCGATAACGGCCCGCGTGAGCCACAGATTCTACCACTCTGGGACGGCCACGCAGCGGAGCGTATTGTAAGAATACTTGTGGATAAACTGTAGTTGGCCAACTGTGTGTAACACGTCAAGAGAGGAGGTGTAGTACAAATGCGATAAGCGAAGCTGATGTAATTTTACCCCTTAGGGGTGAAAATGTTGAGATACTCATCGAATCACAAGTGAAGAGAAAAACAGAGACTAACAACTAAATCTAAAAGAAGGAGGACATATTATGTTTACTCGAAAAAAGAACATTCGTGTAATAATTTTTGTGATGGTAATCTCGTGCGTTGCACGGGGAGCAGAGCCGGTCTATTTCGCAGATCCGAACTTGAAGGCCTGCGTGGAAGAGCAGTTAGGTGTGACTGATCCCACGGTAATGGACATGTTTCGCTTGAACGAGTTGTCTTGCAGTAACCAGGGCATAACTGACCTGGCCGGCCTTGAGAACGCTCCATATCTGCGGAGTCTGGATTTGTCGGATAACGAGATCGGGGATATTTCACCCCTGTCGGGATTGAGCTTCCTGCAAATGCTTTATCTGCAGAAGAATCGGATTGAAGACATATCGGCACTATCGGCAATGGTCAATCTTAGGACGCTATGGCTGGGCGACAATCAAATCACCGATATATATGCTGTATCGGAAATGATGAACCTAACAGATCTGCAGCTATACAACAACCAAATAAGCGACATCTATGCCACAGCAGGGCTAACGAAGCTGAAGCGGCTGTATCTGTACGGTAACCAAATCAGCGACATTTCGGCAATCGCCGGACTAACAAATCTGGCAGATCTGCGGGTGCATAACAATCAGATTAGCGATATCTCCGCTGTAGCAGGGCTAACGAAGCTAACA
>JABMRO010000450.1 GCA_013202635.1 Planctomycetota bacterium | reverse complement strand
GGCATGTAAATAATATGGTCGAATTTGCGATCGCTCCGGGCAGCAGAGAAGTTCTGAATATGCTGGCCGAGAACGGGGCGTTGGCGGATATGCTTTCGGCGGGCGCCCGGATTTTGGAATCGGGCTGCGGGCCTTGTATAGGGCAGGGCTTTTCGCCGGCGAATGAAGTGGTGAGTCTGCGGACGTTTAACAGGAACTTTGCCGGGCGAAGCGGGACAAAAGGCGATAAGGTCTATCTGGTCAGTCCGGAAACGGCCGTCGCTTCGGCCTTGACGGGTAAAATTACCGACCCGCGTGATTTGCCGGAATTGCTCGGGCCAAAGTATCCGAAAATCGAACCACCGGATGAATTTGTTATTGATGACAGCATGATAGAACAGCCCTTGAGCGATGACGAAGCGGCAAAGGCGGAGGTTTTGCGCGGGCCGACGATTGTAGTGCCCCAGCCGCCTGTGCCATTGCCAAAGAAACTGACGGGCAAAGTGCTGATTAAATGCGGCCAGAAGATAACCACCGACCACATTATGCCCGCGGGAGCTTTTCTGAAACTGCGCTCGAATGTGCCCGAATACGCGAAAGCGGTTTTCAGTTGCTTCAACGAAGAAGGTAAACCGACGTTTGCCGAGCGGGCGCTTCAATTAAAGGAAAAAGCAGTAGCCGGCTTCATTGTGGCGGGCGAAAGCTACGGCCAGGGTTCGTCGAGAGAGCACGCCGCACTCTGCCCGATGTATCTCGGTGTGCGGGCGGTGGTTGCCAAAAGTATCGAACGAATCCACAAAGCTAACCTGATAAACTTCTGCATTGTACCGATAGAATTTGCCGCCCCGGCCGACTATGACAAGATCGAGGACGATGACGAATTAGTGATTGATAACCTGCTCGAAGCAATCAAGGCAAGTGACGATATTAAGATTGTAAAAGCGGACGGCTCATTCGAATTTGTCGGCAAGCTGGAGCTTTCCGAAAGAGACAGGGAGATTCTTCTGTCGGCCGGCCTTCTCAATTACACGCGAAAAAAGGCCAATGGATAAAAAAACAGTAACCATATTCGGGACAAGCAGAGCAAAAGAAGGCGATTCTGCTTATATGCTGGCATACGAAACAGGCAGGCTGCTGGCTCAGGCTGGCTTTACCATCGCCAACGGTGGATACGGCGGAACGATGCTGGCTGCGGCCAAAGGAGCCGCCGAGGCAGGCGGTGAAGTAATCGGCGTAACGTGCTCGGCTTTTAAGAGCAGCACAGCCAACAAATATATTAGCCGTGAAGTTGATACCGCCTCGCTCGATGGGCGGCTGGATAAGCTGATTCAATTGGGACAGGCTTATGTGGTACTGCCCGGAGGGACCGGAACACTGCTCGAACTGGCGAAAGTCTGGGAATTAAAAAACAAGGGCTTTCTCAAAACAGACAAACCGATTATACTTTTAGGCGGATTCTGGAAGCCGCTGGTCGATTTGGTTGCAAGCGACGACCCCGACAGCAGCAGTTTTGTAAAGCTGGCAGCCGAGCCGCAGCAGGTTATTAAATTGATAAGTAATTGTTGATGACTTGTAAATAAAGACTTTTTGAATATGGACAAGAGACCGGCAATTTTTATTTTAGTGTTCTTTTTAGTTACAATCCCGACTGCATCTGCATTCGGCGCGGAGACCTCGCGCGAAAATCTGCTGTGGGACGGCTTTGTACTGAAGGGTGTTGATGGTAAATTGACCTCCGTCGTTTTGAATCGTAAAGGACAGGCAAAGGGGGATAGTGACGCACCGGTGGCGCGTGAGCCGAAGCGTAATTCCGGCAAGAGTGGTTGGTTCTTTGAATTTGCCGCCGATGTAAACGATTTAAGAGTTAAAGCCCCTGCAGGGACAAAGTTAAAGCTGCTGCCGTCATCAACACTGGAAAAGTTGATTGCTGATGTTAACGAGCGTTCTGCAAATACTTACAGGCTCTCGGGCTGGGTTACAAAATACAAAGGCAGAAATTTTATATTCCCTAATCATTTTTTGCCCGTCGGCACAATAAGTAAACAACAGCCCATCGCGGCTCAGCCACGCCGAGACAGGCCCGCTGTCAGTGATCCGAACGATGTATTAGCCTTGCCGCAGGAAATTATTGAAAGGCTCAAAACAAGGAGAATTGTAAAGCCTGAGACGTTGAGGCGGAACCAAAAGGCAAAAAAAATGGAGTTACAGCAGGATACCATCCTGGCCGACAGGAGCGCATTTTTAGTCAAACAGAATGACGGCCGGCTTATATTCGTTCTGGATGCCCTTGGTCGTAATGTCCGGCCCGTATCAATACGGCTGCTGCCGTGCGAAGCGCTGGAGATGGCCGAGCGCGAACAAT
>JABMRO010000034.1 GCA_013202635.1 Planctomycetota bacterium | reverse complement strand
TGGGGGCTGTTTCTTTCAAAAACCTCAGTTGTGTCTATCAGGTAAATACCTTCTGCAGCCCTGCCGGAGGCCATGTTGCGAATAATATTATTGATCCGTGTGTCGGCGCGGAAACGAAGTGTGTCCAGTTCGCGTGCTCGAATATATCTTTCCCGGGCCTTTTTATATTCGGCGTCAGCCCAATAGCAGCGGCCCAGCCGAAACTGCAGGTCAGCGTAATGGTCGTCAATCTTCGCTGCTTCCAAATAGCATTCAATCGCTTCGGCATAATCACCCTGTAGTTCGCGTTCGGAGCCCTGCCGGTAAACATCGTCCCACTTTTTCATTTCTGCCGGTGTCAAATCCGGCCTATGCATAGAGGCAAACGGCGGGCTATCTTTCAGGTTGCTGCCGACGGTACAGAAAATTATCTTGCCGCCTTTTCTTGATGCAATGTGTCTGATATCTTCGAGGTTTCTTTGAAAATTCCGGTAAACCGCTTCTAAAGGTGGGGTATCAGCCCGTACCTGATTGCTGAGAAACATCTCCAAGCCGCGCCAAACTCTGGGCGCATTTTTTTCATCACCAACCGAATCAGCCAGGCTGGTTATGAGCTGGCCGAGTCTGGCTGCTTTAAGGGCGATGCCGATACGGATGACAGGCAAATTGGCCAAAGGCAGAGTATATACGGTTCCAGCGCTATAAGGCCCGGTAACTTCGTTGTTGCCGAGATATACGATAAACAGGTCGGGGTCGCAGCGGGCAGAGTCTTTTGCTATCTGCAAGACGACATGGGAATTGATGGCCGTCATCGCGGTGTTAATAATTTCAAAGTTTACCGCCGGATATTTCTCACGCAGCATTTCTCGCAGAATCCGTCCAAAACTGAACGCCGGTTCCGGCGTACCCTGGGCAGCGGAAGCACCGAGTATAAAGATTCGATAAGTATCGTCCGGCTTTTTGGCAGGAAAAATGAACGGCTCGGATTCACGGGCGATATTTCGTGGAAAGAAGCGCCAGCCAAATTTGATATTTTCACAGTAGGCTTCCCTGCCGTCCACCTGACATTTGATAATTGAAGCAGCAGGAAAACCGTAACCGGCTATACGCAGAGACAACTCCACGACCAGCAAAAGCAAAGCCGGCATAACGGTAAGAGCGATAACGCGAAAGAGCCACAGACGCCGGCCGGTTATCGCCATTGGCGGGATTTGTTTTTTATTCTCTTTTTTTTGTTTGTTTCCGGAAATTTTGGAAATAATACTTTTATCAGCCTGCGAATGCCTCAGGATTTTACTGCGCCGGGCGCCTCTTTTAGTATATGACAGTGATTTCTTTTTTTTTGCCCGGCGTTTAGCACTCATTCATTCAGCACCTTTAATCGCTTATGTACCTGAGAAAAGCTTTTCTTTAAGAGCATGTTTGATATATCACCGGCTTTTGTTTATCGGGCGATTAGTCGGCAGCAGCTTTTTTCAGATAGGCCACTTCAGTTTTGGTCAGTGGTCTGGATTTGCCGACGCCGAGTCCTCTTATGGCGAGCCTGCCGATTTTTGTTCTGGCCAGTGACTTAACAGGCAGGCCGATTTTTGCCAGCATTCTGCGTACCTGGCGGTTAAGGCCCTGTCGAATAGTGACTTCAATCAAAGATTCCGTGTGCCTGCGTTTTAATATTTTCACTGCCGCTCTGGAGGTTTTGCCCTCCGCCAACCAGATTCCTTTTTTCAACTTTTCTATTTGTTCGGGTTTAATTTCGACCTTAATCCTGACAACGTAGGTCTTGGCTATTCCGTACCTGGGATGAGTCAACCTGTTAGATAATTCGCTGTCGTTTGTCAGAATAATCAAACCCGTGGTATCAGCGTCGAGTCTGCCGACACAAAAGATACGCTCATTAGTATGGATAAGGTCTATTGCTTTTTTTCTGCCCCGAGGGTCACGGTTGGTACAAAGCACTCCTTTAGGCTTGTTCAAAAGAAAATATACTTTCTGTGCAGCACGGATTTTTTTGCCATTTACGGTTATGATGTCTTTTTCCGGGTCAACAAAAGCCGGCAGCTTATCGACCAGCTTGCGATTGACACGGACAACTCCATCGAGTATCAGCTCTTCGCATTTTCTGCGAGAATCGACGCCGGCCGCCGCCAAAACCTTCTGTAATCTTTGTTCGGCCATTTAATAATCAATCCTAATCATGACCCAAAGGTCGTTATTGGAAAATACCACCAAAATTAATACCGAGCTTGTCGGCGTAGATAATTCCAACACTTGCTATAACCCAGACTACAAAACCAATCTGAAACGGCAAATCATTTAGAATAAGCTGCACTGGGCCCAAGTATTTTCCCGTTTGTATTAATGAACTGAAACGGAAAATGCAATACAAAACCAATGGGGTAGTATAGACAAGATGATTATTACCGTGAACCTGGAAAGTTTTGTCGTCCATAGCATAAAGCAGAAAACATACCACCGCCAGACCGCTGGTTACATTGAGCATGTGTGCCAGAAGCTCGGGTGTATAGCCGGTCAGCGTATTTCGAAATGATTCGCTATCCTGTTGCAGCAGGGCTATTTCGCTGCGACGTTTGCCAAAGGCCAGAAACAGGCATAAAGCAAACGTGCAGATAATCAACCATTGCGAGATAAAGACTTCCACGACAACAGCTCCTGCAACGGCCCGCAGGCAAAAACCAATCGCTATCACCACACAATCGAGAATCATTATTTTTCTCAGCAAAAGCGAATAGAAAACCATAAGTATAATATATATCAGTACGATAGCTGCAAAGGCCGGGCTAAGAATGAAGCCGGCAATAATCGCCACGGCAGCACACAGACCAGAGATTATTACGGCTGGACCAATAGTTACCCTGCCGGAGGCGATGGGTCTTTTACATTTTTCGGGATGGAGACGGTCCCTTTGACGGTCAATTATATCGTTGAGAATATAGACTGCCGAAGCTGCCAGGCAAAAACAAAAAAAACCGCCAATCGCCCTGCCGACAGCCAAAGGCTCATTAAGTTTGTGTCCGAAAATAAGGGCAGCAAATACGAACATATTTTTGGTCCAGTGCAAAGGACGCATTATTTGCAAAAATTTCATAGCTTCGCCTTTTATATTTACTTGCCGAATTTTAGCGAGTCATTCGTGCACAGGGAAGAAGTCACTCACAAAAGACTATTCACTAAAAATTATCGACATTTGAGCCGATAATGCGTAAAATTATATATTAATAAGCAGATAGTAGATAGTGTATATTTTACGCAATAATACAGCCCGGACATAACATGATAACGACAGTTGTTTTTGATTTAGATGACACGCTTTACGATGAAATCGAGTATTGCAAAAGCGGCTTTGCCACCGTAGCTGAGTTTCTTTCCAATCCCGCTACGGCCCCGGCCGAGATGAGGCGTATTTTCGAGGCCTTTTGGGAACAATTCAGTACGGGCAATCGTACAAAGACATTCAACGCAGCCCTGGATAAGCTTGGTATGAGCTATAATGATAAGCTTATCGGAGAGTTAATTGAAGTTTATCGACAGCACAAGCCCAAAATTACACTGCCACAGGACAGCCGGGACGCCATTTGTGAACTCAGTACAAAATACACTCTGGCTTTACTGACTGACGGCTTTTTGCCAGGGCAACAATTAAAGGTTCAGGCCTTAGGCATTGAAAAATATTTTAAGGCCATAGTCTATACCGAGCAGCTCGGCAGGAAATACTGGAAACCGTCGCCGGCGGGGTTTGAAAAAATAATAGAGACCTTAGGGGCCAGGCCTGAAAATACGGTTTATATCGCTGATAACGAAAAAAAGGATTTCATCGCGCCGAATAAATTAGGTTTTTTAACTATCCAGATACTCCGCCCGGCCCGCATACACACATCCGTTTGCGAGGAACCGGAGGGCAGGGCACAACATATAATCCGCCAAATCAGCCAATTATCCGGCCTTTTAGAGGCACTTTGAGACTTTAATTGCTATCACTGTCCACGAGACAACAGAAAAAAAGCCTCGCCTCTCAGTCAGAATTGCCTACAACTTCTCCTTCCGGAAAATAATTGAAGTACCCCACAGCGTAGTTTGCACCGGCAGGCCCGCTGTCATCGGTCTCTTTGACTATTACCGAGTGCAGACCGGGCTCCAACGCTATCAACGGGTCCAGGAAATACATAAACGTGCCATCTGATTTCGTTACAGTGCTGTCGATCAGCTCACCATCAAGCTCTATGCCCACTCCGGAATCGCCCGTAAAGCCAAAACCTGATATACCAGAAGGAATGAAGGAAATGCCCGGCCCCTGATAAGGATTTGTAAAATCAAACCCAAACGGATCTACAAAATCCTCTAAAAATATGGGTGAAGTCGGGCCATTCCTGAAATCCAATACAAATGATTGGCCGCTAACAGTTATGGGTTCTACGCTGCGCAGGTCCAAGCCGACAAGCTCTATCGGCACGGTAACCTCCAGCGATCTATTAACGATGACAGGTGTGCTGCCGTCAAACTTCTGGTTTTCATGGATAATCGGCGGCGGCAAAATTGTCTCAAGGCCAAACTCATAAAATTCATCAGACGAACCAATGATCTGCTGGTGTACCGCCATCGGTGGGCCGGAAGCCAGTACATCAATAAAAATCGCCGCCTCAGGCCCGGGAAACATCGGGTCAGTATCCAAAAATATGTCAAAAAACGAATCTACAGCAAAATCCGGAGGAGTGCCGCCAAGCTGTATCTCAAGTGTGGCCGTATGACTTGTATCAAGAGGCTCGTCGGCGAACAATGTTATTTCCCGCAAATCGGCATACAGGAAGGATGGGGCATTTGGGTCATAAACGTTGCCAAGGAAATCATCAATTTGTAAGTCGTGAAAATCATCGAGAATAGCTCCGTGCGCATCAATACTATAATCAAGGCCGGCTGGAATCATCACCGGGCCCCAGGGTTCCTGGAACGATAAAATACGCCGTACCCCTTTTTTTGGCATTAGTGAAAATCTCATTAACATCGTTAGGGTCCCAATTAACGCCGCGAGGAGTTGTGGGATACATTACATTGTTCGGGTCGTTACTGTGCCCATTTATTGTCAGCGAGTGACCGATTTCGTGGGCGATTACATTGCCCATCGTATTCGGGTCGTCAGTTTCGGCAAACACAACAGGATTGCGGTGAATAGACCAGCCATTCGTCGCGGATTCTTCGGTCCAAACGTCGTCGGCTATGGTTATCTTAATTCCTTTGCCCGCCCCGGCGACGTTCCTCAGCTCCGTTTCACCATTGCCTTGTGCTGTGTTGCCCTCGTCCGCGGTTAAATCGCCGTCGTTATTTCCGACGTTTACATTTTTGTTGGTCTTCTTCACAATCAGACGAATATGGGCCCCTGCCAAAATGTCGTTGGCCTTTTTAATGGCATCATCGACATTGTTGGCGTCAGAAGCGTCAATAATGTTGACAACGACGGGAATATCGACCCATTCCGCGGCAGCCGATATATCGGCCTTCGCGCTCAAAACGGGCAAGAAGAGGCATGCAAATAACATACTGAACGTGATTTTTTGGCATCTTCTCATACTTTTCACCACCTTTCCTTAATCCCCCAATTTAACTAAAATTTGAACTCTATTTTATCTTTTTAGTTCCGATAAAGCAAAAAAAAGGCCGAGCATACCAAAAAACGTCTTTGTATTGGTTTTTTTGTTGACTCAGGAGCTTTTAGGGGCTATAATAAGTTCTGAAAAACAAGCTAATAAGGGTGATTTTTCTATATATGTGAGGAGTTTTACTATGCCAGCACGCAGGAGAAAGCAAAGCAATGCTATGCTCTATACATTAATAACTTTTGTCGGGCTATTTATTGTCACGACCACTATCGCGGTTATTTACTATGTTGAAGCTGAGGACAAAAGGACAAGACTTGCCGAAACGCAAAATCTGATTGACGATCTGGCTGAAAGCAAGGAACGAAACGCACTGGGGACGATAGTCGGAACAAAACCAATCAGCAAAACATGGCTCGGTATGATGGTCGAGCATCTTGACGGAACGACATCACTCATCGTCGGCGGGGTACCTGAAACGACATCGGCCGAAGCGAAAGTCAATGATGCCAATATAAAAGTTGCTAATGCACTCAAATCGGCTCAGGAGCATATCACTATTGCAGACCCTAATACAACAGGACTCGTGAAAATCATCAGTGACTTAGTCTCAGAGCTGAATAAAACCATAGAGGCAAATAGCGCTTTACAAAAAGACCTCAATAACCAGACAGCACAATTTGAGAGTACAAAAAAAGCCTATTCCGATAAAGAACAAATACTCCAAAGTGAGAAAGACAAACTACAAGAGCTGGTTAATAAAATTCAGGCCGACTATGTCGATCTACAGGCCCGCTTAGAACAAAGCACTACGGAGCAGGTTGATAATATCAGGAAGCAATTAGATGAGGCAAACGCCAATCTGAGAGCAATGGAGGGCACACTGCTTAAAACTCAGGCTGAATTGAAAATGACTGGGGATCTTATGAAACGTGCTCAGCAGGAGGTCAGGGATATTAAGCCGGCGCCGGACCACGAGGTGTTGGCGCAAAGATCCGACGGCAAAATAATATTAATTGACGACCATGCCAAAGTAGTCCATCTGAATATCGGCAGTAACCAGCACGTTTACAGAGGTTTAACCTTCACGGTTTATGACAGAAGCGGCTCTGTCCCTAAGGACGGCAAAGGAAAGGCTGAAATCGAAGTATTCGATGTGGCGGATACTTACTGTGCAGCACGTATTACAGAATCAGACGCCAAAAAGCCCGTATTGCTGGGTGATATTGTTGCAAATTTAATTTGGACCAGTGATAAAACAAATGTGTTTGTTATTGCCGGCGACTTTGACCTTGATAACGACGGAAACATTGACGAAAACGCAACCGGCAGAATAAAATCACTTATCGAAAAATGGGGCGGCAAAGTCGTGGACAACATTTCTGTTGACACAGATTTTCTGGTTCTTGGCGACCAGCCGCAGGTACCGCAACAGCAACCAACCTTCGAACAACTGGAACTGGATCCGGGAGCAATGCAAAGATACGAGGCATTGCTGCAGAATCTCAATCAGTATAACCAGCTTCAGAGTCAGGCCCAGACGCTTTGGATACCGATATTCAAGTACGAAAGATTCCTGTATTTTATCGGCTACAAAGGCCAGATAAGTAAGGCCGGAGCTTTTTAGAGACCAGACCGCGCTGCAGAGTTCGGAACAGTAGCTACGAAACCGGTTCTACCCCTATCGAGGCAACGAATATCTCGCCCGTGTATGAAGCTGCGCATTCTGAGACAAAGCCCTTTTTAACTGCAACAAAAGTTACAGTACAACTCGCTCTGACAGCCGCACCGAGAGGCCGGCCATTATCGCAATCCAGACCGGACGGAATATCTACCGCCAGAATCGGACAATCACAGGCATTTATAC
>JABMRO010000449.1 GCA_013202635.1 Planctomycetota bacterium | reverse complement strand
CGCCTCGCTCATCTTGCCGGCTAATTCTAACCTGCCCTCGGAATTGCGTTGCATACCGAAAATTTTCAGCAGCTTCGCCGCAGTATCCGCCGCGAAGTTCATAACCCCAATATCCAGAATTACCTGTCCGTAGGGATTGATGGCACCGCTCTCCTGCTGCTCGGCGGGCGAAGGTTTCTGCAGAAAAAGCCTGACCTGGTCCCCCTCGCCCCGGCAGAATACCCCGTGATTCTTCCCCTGCTCTGTAAATGCATAACAGCCTAAACCAGTCAGACCCTCCTTGGCAAATCGCACCTGTTCCGGTTCGAACCGCAGCAATACGTCACCCGACGTAATAACGACCTGACCGGCCCCGGCTTCTGGAGCCGGAAGCTTCGAATACGTCGGCAACTGTCGATCGAACAAAGTCAACGGAAGGCAGCAGTCGCTTTCGCCCGGCACTGGAAAGAATATCTTGCCGCACGGACTGTAAACAGGCAATCGCCTGGAATCACCTCCTGCATGTACAATCAGTATTCGAAGTTTATCGAGAATGCTTTGACATGCCTCTGTACCCTTGTTACCACTGCCCTGTTGCAGTTCGCGGTTGAGCACTTCGAGCAGACAGTAGATTGTGCTTCCACCGCTGCCGATGCGCCTGCCGCCCGGGTCGGGCACAACTATCACCTCTCGAACATAAGGCAACAGTCCAAGCTCTTGCCTGAGGGCCAGTTTATGTTCGTAGCTTCTGGCCTGAATTTCATTTGAGGCGCTAACAATCAAATAATCCCAGCTACTTGCAATCATGGTTCAATATCTATCAAAACAAGTCTCCGCAGTCAATAGTTTCTCAAAGACCCTGCCGGCCGAATGATATTTGAGCTTTATATCCAAAATTAAGACCTATTTCGGAAATAATAAGCCTTCCTGTATGATAACCATCAGGACGAGTTCATCGTATAAATAGCTTGTGAGACGTTTTCAATCGTAAGCTGATTTTGAAAGTCATCTGATGGATAGGAGTGAGCAAGGAAAGAGCCTGCCGAAGACCACTCCGGCAGGCTCAACAAAACATGCTTCATTTATCTGGTACGGGGTCTTCTGGATGTACGGATAACTTTCGTACCTGTTATCTTCTGGCTGCCTCTGGAGGTCGTCATCTCTCCGGTAAGCTTCGTATCTTCTATTTTTCCTTCGAATCTTATCTCGAACGATTGGTCACCGAATTTCAAAACCGTCAGGAAATCCACCTGGTCGTTTTCCAGATTGATTTTCTTGATTGGAATTGCCCCGTACAATGCGCTCATGTCCGGGTTGACCAAAAGTCTCTGCTTCCGGCTGCCGCGCTCGGATGCAACTTCAAGGTTCCATGTACCGATAATGGGAGCACCAACAAGCTTTCCCTCTACCGTAATCTCTCCCCTCTCAGACTTCATCACTCCGGAAAGCGTATCTCTCCGAACGGTTCCCTCAAATGTCGATTCCCGCTTAGTATCCTGATATGTGCTTGTGCGTTTGAAGGTCAGTTTGCCCCGCTCGTATTGCAGGTCGGTAACTTCACTTTCGCCCCGTCGGCTCTGCCATAGGCCGGTGAGATTGCCTTCTTTGTCAGCTTTAACAACAAGCGTTGATGTAAATTCCCGATCTCCCATCTTGAGTGTCATTGCCCAGCTCCCGACAGCCCTCTGCATTCGTGGTACTCGCTGGCCTTCGAGCTTATTTTCTCCTCTGCTGCTCGACCAGGTACCCGAGATTTTTCCATCCTCGATGGTTCCTTTGAAATTCGACGTCCTGGATTCACCGTCACGATTGCGGCTTTCCCGCGAGAAGCTGATTTTACCTTCTTCGTACGTGATGTCTTTTAGTTCGCTAAGTCCCATGAAGCTGATCCAGTTGCCGGTTTGGTTGCCCTCCCTGTCCCTCGAAAACGACAGAATCGATTCGAATTGTCTTCCATCGTAATCGACCTTAACCTGCCAGTCGCCGTATAATCCCCTTCCACGGGATGACTGGGCCCTGACTTGTGCTGATAGCATGACCATAACCATCAGTGTACAATACAGGACTGCCTTGAAAAATGTTTGGTGTTTCATAATGTGGTCTCCTAAAAAGATTAATGATTTAGCCGCCTCAATCAGTTATTGATTAAGGCGTGTATTACTCCTTTTCCCAGGGTACTATCCACTTGTAAATCGTATGCTGCTCCTCTCCGTAGTATTCTTCGTCATCGTCTCCATCAGCATTTCCCGAGGTATTCATACGATATTCCTCCACCGGCTTGGCGCCGCGCATATCAAAGTCGTGTGACAAAATTCTCGAACCGGGCCTGAGTTTCTCTAATTGCGGCATCAATTTAACGTTCAGGCTCGGAAGCAAATATAATGTTACCACATTGGCTTCTCGAAGGTCCAGTGTGAAAATGTCCTCCTGCTTGATGGTCACCAGATGCCCGACATTGTACTTTCTCACATTTTCGAGCGATTCTCTGACCCGCTTCGGATTGATATCGAAACCTATGGCCTTGACTCCGTAGCGCTTCGCCGCGGTCACTACTATCCGCCCGTCACCGCAGCCCAGATCATATACCACATCTCCCTCTTTTATCTCCGCCATTTCAAGCATCTTGTCCACCGCTTCCTGTGGGGTGGGGACATATATAACATCCGGCTCGCGGGATGGTTTCCTGATTTGACTGGTTCTTTGTCCGGCTGATGTGCGCCTGATTTTTTTGCCTGTTACCTGTTGGCTGCCTCTGGAGCTGGTCAGCTCGCCGCTCAGCTTTCTGCCGTCCAGTTTACCCGCGAAACCGATTTCGAATTGTTGCTCACCGAATTCCAGTTCTGTCTTAAACGCCACTTCGTTATCGTCAAGATTGACCTTCTTAACGGCAATAGGCCCTAACATCGCGCTCAAATCGGGATTGACGCGAAGCAACTGCTTTCGGCTGCCGGAATCAGACGTGATTTCAAGCTCCCATTGGCCGACAAGAGCGGCACCAACACGTGTCCCTTCAGCCGTAATGTCACCCCGTTCTGACTTGATAACACCGGAAAGCTTGTGCGCCTTGAGCGTTCCTTCAAAGGTCGATTCCCACTCTTGGTCTTGTATTTTGCTCTTCCGCTGGAACGTCAGCTTGCCCTTTTTGAATGTAACGTCCGTAATCTGATGCTCACCCCATTGGCTTTGCCATTCCGCGGCCGGTTTTCCCACCTCGTCCGCCTTCACCACGAGCGTAGTTGTGATATCCCGCTCACCCACCTTGAACTTCATTTCCCAACTGCCCATTATCATAGGCATCCGTCTAAGGCGTTTACCTTCGACTTCGAACTGGCCTCTATCATTCGATAAAGTACCGGAGAGTTTCCCCCGCTGGATCGCACCGGCAAAGTTCGACGTGATTTCAGTGTCACGAAACCGGCTGACCTGCACGAAGCTGAGTTTATTCTCTTGGTACTTGAGATTATTCAGCTCATTGACTCCCCAAAAAGCAATCCATTTACCGGCAATCTTGCCCTCCTTGGCCTGGGAAAATGACAAAATCGATGTCACCTGCCGGCCGTTAAAGTCCATCTTAATTTCCCAGTCTCCGGCAATTCCTCTTCTTTGTTGTCCGGCAGATGCTTGTGATGAAAACATCGAAAAAAGCATAAGCGCAAGAAAACAGACTGTCTTGAGAGATGTTGGTACTTTCATTACATTTTCCTCCAAAAAAACTTCTTTAAGCCTTTCTCTTATACTTCAAAGAGTTACGATTCTCAACCAAAAAATAATTATATGCGGAATATATTGCCGCATAGATTCAAAATACTATTTTACTTTGAAACGGCTATACAATACAAATTCTCTTTGCCCTTGAGGTACATTTCATCACCTACAAAGGCAGGCGAACAATCGAACCTGTCTTCCAGTTTGTTTACGGTAAGAACCTCTAATTTCTCAGAAGGTTTAAGTACGTAGGTTACCCCTCTTCGTCCGACAAAATAAACCCGCCCTGCCGCTGCCGATGGAGATGCGTAGATTCCGCTTATCTCTTCAAGTCGTTCCTTGAAGAAATACGCTTTTCCGGTCTTGGCGTTGTAACAGGATATGAATCCCTGATTGACCGAGCAGACATAAAGCTTGTCGCCGTAAAGAAGTGGTGACGGCACATATGGCGTTGCTTCTTTGACATGCCATTTAACTGCATCGGTATCGCTCAGGTCACCCGTACGACCTAATTCGATTGCCTGAAGTGAGCTGCCTCGAAAACCGCTGGCACAATAAACCATACCGAAGCCCGTCACCGGTGTGGGGACCACGTTTCGAGTCTGCCCTCCACACTGCCAGACGATATCTCCCGTTTTGAGATCATAACTGCGAATCAGTTTCGCAGCACTAACGACAACCTGAATTTTCCCGTTCACTTCGACAGGAAACGGTGTCGCCCACGAGGTAGCTTCATCACGATCCTTCTTCCAAATCAAATCGCCTGTCTCTTTGTTCAGAGCAATAATAAAAGAATCACCTTCGTGGTCCCTCACCACAATCACTGCATCACCTGCTACGGCTAATGAGCCGCCCTCGCCAAAGCGCATTAACGTGTTCATTTTGCCCAAATCCTTACTCCATTTCAGATTGCCTTCCACATCATAGCAATGCAGTCCCCGTGAACCGAAATTCGCCCATAAGAGTTTCCCGTCCGTTGCCGGTGTGAACGAGGCAAAGCCGTGGTCATTATGGTGCCCCTGGTGAGGTAACTCTTCGCGGACTGTTTTTTGCCAAACCAGTTTGCCGGAATTTCGATCCAGACAAACAAGGTTGAATGTATAGATATTAGTTGGTGGCGAACCGCCCGGACCTCTCCTGCGCCTCGAGTTCCCGCTTGTAGCGGATGGTGCTGCTTTGCCTTTCACATCAGTCTTGACTGCCGTTTGAAAGAATATCTTATCTTCCCATATAATTGGTGATGAGTTAGAGCCGTCTCCCGTCAGCTTAACTTTCCATTTGATGTTCTCAGTCTCACTCCATGTCAACGGAGGATTACCTTTCTCAGATATCCCCATACGATCTCGTCCGCGCCATGTAGGCCAGTAATCGCTGCCCGAGGCTCCGAATACATCCACCGATGCCGGTACTGCTAAAAAAATAATGCTGATTGCCAAAGTTGATAATCTGTTCATTTAGTTTCCTTTCCATCTACTCGATTGTTGCTTTTGAACTGGAACCTTCAGGTAAGCCCGCTCAGATACGCCTCTGAACTCGATTGGATAAATTTTTTACAGATTTATACTTACCTCTTATCATTGGAAGACGGCCGGGTCAAAAATTAATATCATATAGCTTCCCTTGAAAGTGTCCTCAAGAATTAGTCCTCAGTCCACATTTGAAGTGATTGGCCTCTGGATACCTTTAGTGCCTCCTTTTGTCTTTTTGTCACCAAATCCTTCTGAAAAAAGAGTTTAGACAAATACTATTGTTTTTGCTCTGAAGAGACAGACGTTTCTGCCTGCCGGAATATTGCAGAAATTTTGTAAAAATCGAACAGGCCGGGTCGGGTTCGGATTTTTCAGCATTCCAGGCCCCGCGCGGGGGGTAAAATATAAGCGGCCATGCTTCCGTTTTCTGTCGCTAAAAAAAGCCCCCGCGGTAAGGAGGAAAAGGGAATGTGCGAACCCGCAGGGGCCTAAAACTAAAACGCATTCGAGTAAGAATTAACTTACTAATGCTTAGCCTGAATTAATATCCAAACCAGGTGTTTGGTGATAAAACAGTTCTATAGTCACGCTTCTTGTTTGCTGTCCAAACTTACTTACACTATAATAACGACTGGATGCGCATCCGAAATTACGCATCCAGCCCTTTTTAAGGAGGGTGGTTATTGTCTTAAAAGTATTCTGATACGGCGGTTCTCATATACACCGCTTTGCAGAACAGGAATCGCTCGTTTCATTCTTGCGCCTCCATTAGTGTTTTGAAATTCCTCGCGCTTTATATGATTATATACACACAAAGGCCGTCCAGTCAAGTAAAAAATAGGCGTAATTCTTAAAAAAATCGTTCGTTATTTCATCCTTTTATTACTACTTTGAGTCGAATCTGACTATAAACATGTTGGTAGTGCCGTTGTTGACACCAAACTGGTCTGCCTTTGTCCAGCCTGCTTGATAGACGTTATTGGCACTATCAATAGCCACAACTCGGCCGCAGGTGCCTCCTCTGGAGCTGTTCTTACGGAATTCCTGCGTCCATATCAGCTTGCCCTGTGAAGAATAGCGACGACAGTATGCCTGGCATTTACTATTTATCGGAATCTGACAGCCGGCTATCACTATGTCACCCGATCCGTCCGTAAACCTGGCCATGTCCCAGGTCCCATCCCAACCGGCCGGACCGAATTGGCGGGCCCATAACATCTTTCCTTTTTTCGATATACTGACGAGGCATGAATCCAGGTCCCTGCGTTGCGGACTTCTAGTGCCAACATTGCCATTAGTTCTGCACCCCAGGTACAGATGGCCGAGTTCACCTATCTCCATAGACCTGGCACTGTCATAGGCATTCGTGCCGTACTGGTGTAGCCAGAGACGTTTGCCTGT
>JABMRO010000448.1 GCA_013202635.1 Planctomycetota bacterium | reverse complement strand
CTTATGCTGCCGGCCTGTCCAAAGGTCATAGCAGGACTAACAAAACCGCTTCCTCCTCCGCCGCCACCTCCGCCGCCGCCGGAGATGCCCTTTTCCACAGCCGGCACACCATATCCGCCCTGCTCAAAAACAGCAATAATGATTTTCGGTTTATCAAGGTAAACAATCGTGCTGATTGCCGACGGGTCACTTACGTCACCAAGCCAGTAAACGAATTGATAGCCGGGTTTTGGAGCCGCCGTTAAAGTAACCTCTGAATTCAGCTCAAAGTGATAAACACCCGCATCCGGTGTAATAGCGCCGCCTTTGTTCGGGGTCTGCTGAAGCAGAAGCGCAACATCGGATGTTTGGCAGTATGCGGGCGCAAACAACCAGCCGGCAATTATTGCAAGGGCTGCTGTTAAACTCCTCCATCCAAAGAATGGCGAACCCCCCGGTTTCATCACATTCCCCCCAGTGATAAAATTCAGCTATGCACTCAATTTACACCTGTTCTAAGAGGTGCAGTTGTATGCTTTATATAGTATTATTAAACCATATTTAGGCCAAAAAGTCAAGATTTTTCTCACTTTCACCAGCTATTACCGCGTAAAATAAACGATAGTAAGCCAGCCGGGATGATTTACGAATCGCTGTTATGGGACGTATCTGATAAGAAACGTATATTTTTTACCGAAAAATCTTCTGAGATTAAAAACCTTTGGTTTCTACAACAGACGCCCGATAAGATGCGCATTTTACTTCGCCAAGGCTGTGGCTGATTAGTTTCCTGCTTTTTCAGCCGACTGTGGTATATTTTTATAGGTCTTTGCGTATAAATCGGCCTATGTTGCGAATCGCCTGCCGCAAACGCTGCTCGTTTTCCACAAGAGCTATTCGCATATAATCCTCGCCCCCCTCGCCAAAAGCTCTGCCCGGAGCAATTGCAACCTCCGCATACTCCATAAGGTCCAATGCGTAATCGATACTGCCCTTGCCTTTGGAATGTTCCTTCGGCACTTTTGCCCATACGAACATTGAGGCCCGCGGTTTTTCCACTTCCCAGCCGAGCCTTACGAGGCCTTCGCAAACCACGTCCCGCCGGGACTGGTACTTTTTGTTTTGGTCGATTATATCCTGCTCACAGTGCCGCATCGCAATAATGCTTGCTATTTGTATCGCCTGAAAAATGCCGTAATCGTAATAGCCCTTTATCGTGGCAAGATAATCAATCATATCTTTATTACCCGCCACAAAGCCAGTTCGAAAGCCGGCCATATTGTACGGCTTGCTCATCGTGATAAATTCAACTCCGATGTCCTTGGCACCTTTTACCGAAAGGAAACTCGGTGCTTTATAGCCGTCAAAGCAGGTCTCGCCATAAGCAAAGTCGTGAATAACCGCTACGCCGAACCTCTTTGCTAATTCGACAACCGGCTCGAAAAATCCTTCATCAACAGTCATAGCCGTCGGATTATGCGGGTAATTGAGAATCAGCAGCTTGGGCTTCGGATACAGATTTTCAATCACCATCGCAACGTTCTTTATAAATTTTTCATCGTTGCCCAAAGGAACGGATACAACATTCGCCCCCGCCAATGCCACTGCGTAATTATGTATTGGAAAAGCAGGGTTTGGAACAACCGCGGTATCGCCCGGCCCCATCATCGCCAGACACAAATGACTAAAGCCTTCCTTCGAGCCGATACAGGTCAGCACCTCCGTCTCCGGGTCGAGCTGTACGTTCCATTTGCTCTGGTATTTCTTCGCTACTTCCTTGCGCAGATTCGTTATACCCTTCGATGAGCTGTATCTGTGGTTGCGCGGGTCCTGCACCGCCTCACACAGCTTATCAATCACAATCTGCGGCGCCGGGTCGGACGGATTTCCCATACCCAGGTCGATGATGTCAACGCCCGCCTGCCGCTTGGCGAGTTTCAGCGCATTGAGCCGCCCGAACAAATAGGGCGGCAGACGTTTTATTCTCTGGGCCGGCTCAATCTGCCTGTCGGTGAGTCGCCTGTGCTGGTTATCATTTTCTGATTCAGTCATAATCTTATTCCAAAAACCAAAAAAATCTTTTCTTCAAATACAATCGGACAGTTTATACCGAATGGATAAATTTTCAAAGCATTTAATCCGCCCGGCGCGACGATCCGCGCTTCACAACTGAAGTCAGTGGTGATCTCGACATTGGGATTAATTGGCTTTGATTGGGTTTGTTTTCACCAAGTGTCCAATTGGATTTATTTTCATAAT
>JABMRO010000447.1 GCA_013202635.1 Planctomycetota bacterium | reverse complement strand
GTGTCTATCTAACCAATGCTCTTACAGGTTGGGAACCTGAAAAAAAACCTAAAGACCGTCTACCATTTCCGGAATTACAGGAAGAACACGATGCAGCAGAAAAAGTCAAGTGCGAGGTACCTATTCTTGTAATACTTGGCAATCCTCCATATAACGCTTTTGCCGGCACGAGTCCCAACGAGGAAGAAGGGATGGTCGAAGAATATAAAGGCATTTACTATGAGCAGAAAACATCGAAACGCGGCGGCCCAGGCAAACAAATTAAGCATTACAGGTTAAATGATCCTGAATCAAAAGGCGGTTGGGGAATAAAGAAATTTAATCTCGATGATCTTTACATTCGCTTTTTCAGGATTGCCGAACGACGTATTGTTAAAGGTGGTATGGGAATTGTCTCTTATATTTCCAACTTCTCATATCTTGGTGATCCCTCTTTTGTGATCATGCGTCAACGTTTTCTCGATGAGTTTGACAAGCTCTGGTTTGATTGTATGAACGGTGACAGCCGGGAAACAGGAAAAAGGACGCCGGAGGGCAAATCCGATCCAAGCGTATTTTCCACCGAACAAAATAAACAGGGTATCAGAGTCGGGACAACTATCAGTTTAATGGTTCGCAAGAAAGATCGCCGCAAAAAGCCTCAAGTACAGTTTAGACATTTCTGGGGTGCTGAGAAAAGGATAGAGCTTCTTGAAAGCCTTAAAGCGAAAAACGTCAACAGGCAGTATAAAACTTCTAAGCCTGAAAAAAGCAATAGGTATTCATTTAGACCTTCCAATGTCGCAAGGAATTATTTATCCTGGCCACTTCTTCGTGAATTACCATGTTTACACCCTTATAACGGCCCTATAGAAAGAAGAGGTAATTCACTCATTGTTTTTCCTGATGAGAAAGAAAAATTAGAACTGCTACGTGTTTACCTTGATCCAAAGATTTCTGATCAAGAAATTGAAGCCATTGCACCTCGGTTCATGAAAACATCTGGAGAATTCAGTGCTGATATGGCAAGGTTAGCACTAAAAGGTAAGGTGCAATTCGATGAATCAAGAATTACGAAATACCCGTTTAAGCCTTTTGATATTCGGTTGGCTTATCTTGATGCCAATATCACTCCACTATTCTCGCGACCAAGTCCGGACCTGCTGAAGCAGGCAACTATCGAACACAACTCGTTTTTTATCACGCGTGATACAGCCGACAAGAAGATTGAAGGGCCGCCGTTCCTTTTTGCAAGTCTTGTATGTGATTATGATTGTATTTCAGGGCATGCCCGTCACTTCCCTATACGTCTCTACCAAGAATCGCAAAACAAAAAGACAAATGATGCTACACCCAGTATGTTTAAAGCTGATGAATCAGTAAATAATATTACCGCCAATCTTTCTAAAGCGGCAAGAGTGTATCTTAAATCGCTTGGTATAAGTAATCCCGATAGGGATGCGGATACGGCAGGATTGATCTGGATGCATTCGTTGGCGATTGGTTATTCTCCAGCTTACCTATTTGAAAACGCAGATGGTATAAGACAGGACTGGCCTCGGATTCCCTTGCCGGATTCGAAAGATATCTTGCTGAGTTCTGCTACTTTTGGAAAAAAAGTAGCTTCGTTGCTTGACACAGAATCGAATGTAACAACTGTGACTTCAGGTACCGTTCGACCAGATTTAAATTCTATCGGTGTTATAACTCACGTGACTGCTGTTTCGATTGATCCCACTAAAGGAGAGCTTGATATAACAGCAGGATGGGGGCACTTTGGCAAAAACAACGTTGTTATGCCGGGCAAAGGTAAAATTGATGAACGTCCTTATACTCCAAAAGAGCAGAATTTGATAAAACAAGGGGCTGAAAAACTCGGTTTAACCCTAAAGCAGGCGTTTGAGCAATTGGGTGAAACAACACACGATATATATATGAATGATGTAGCCTATTGGAGCAACATACCACAAAAAGTATGGAATTATTATATAGGCGGCTATCAAGTAATAAAAAAGTGGCTCAGTTATCGTGAAAAAGAAATTCTTGGTCGCGGTCTTAAAACAGAAGAAGTACATGAAGTTATGAATATGGCCCGTCGTATTGCGGCTATAATATTGCTTCAACCTGCTCTTGATGAGAACTACAAAAAGGTCAAGAAGTCAACTTTCAGCTGGCCTGATGCATTTATATTGGAAAAATCGTAAGGGATCTATACATAGCTAATTGGGAGCCCAAGAATGAAAGATTCCGAAATCCCTTGGCCCGGTAAGGGAGACAAAGCATTCAAGGATGTGCCGTTTAGCCCGACAGGTGCTTCTCCACATTGGTTGTCCGATTTTTCGGATATGTACGGTGGCGACTACCAGTGGGCTATTGTGGAAGGTTTCAAGGAAGCCGCCGACAAAGTAGTCGATAGCCATGCAGCCACCAAGGAACGTATGGACGTATTCTTCTTTCCGGTAGTCTACCTCTATAGGCACGCAATTGAGCTTAGCTTGAAAGGTTTAGTGAACGATGGAATATATTTGCAGATTCTCGAAGATAATCAAAATATTCAAAAGGTTTTAGCAAGTCATAATCTTCATAGCCTTTGGAGCAAGGTCCGTCTCGTGCTGAAAGAAATGTGGCCTGACGGCGATGATGAAGATGTGGATGCTGTGGAAAAGATAATTCTTGAGTTCCACCAGGCGGATAAGTCCGGACAGAGATTGCGTTACTCTAAAGATAAACAAGGTAAGCCCCACACAGATACACTGCCTTATCGAGTCGATCTCATGGAACTCAAAAGGACAATGGACG
Organism: Planctomycetota bacterium; assembly: GCA_013202635.1. GTDB lineage: Bacteria > Planctomycetota > Phycisphaerae > Sedimentisphaerales > Anaerobacaceae > NIOZ-UU13. The sequence goes on along the minus strand of JABMRO010000447.1, from coordinate 1,284 downwards.
GCCTATTTCAATTCCTTGGCGGGTGCAGTGCTGGGCTCGATGATGCGAAGGATTGGGCAAATGACTGTTGAGAGTCATATGAACGGCTCTGCATCAGTTGGGAGATCCAAAAGAGGCAACGAAACCATCAAAATAATGAAACAAATTAACCTTCAAAGGCAAGCGATACGTCAAACTGAATGAAAACAACTTTATGATCCGGGTGGGTAAGATCAATCCTTACCCTGCCGTCAGAGACCGGCATAGACTCCTGATTTCGTCAATGGTCATCTCGAAAAATGCGGATATTGGCTTGTAAAGGGTGATTTAACGTCTTTTTGATTTTGACTTGGCGCTATACTTGCTTTTTTGGGGCATATTTACCCTTGTTTTACCAATCAAAAAAGAGTAAAATATAAAAAACGGGAGGCGCTGGATTCATTCAGCGTCAAACGTGCCAGGGGAGGCAATTTCGGTTGTCTCCCCACTTATCTTTTACTCTCTCTACCAGTAACGGGGAAATTCCGTTACTTGACTGTTTTTTTTATCAGGCCGCCGATCTTTGCATAAATCTTTTTGCGCTCATCAATCGTTTTTGCCTCCAAAAATCTCATTGAGTTACGCTTTTGCATAATACCGTAATCCTACCGCACCTTCTATCAGTGCTCAGGTACAAAGCGTAACTGAATTTGCAGTTTTTTTGCTGTATCCTGTTCTCGGCCCCTTTTTTGTCCCTTCCTTTCGTTAAACCATTTCACTGGTTAGAGGAATTTAAGCGTTCTACAATGGCCAAAATAATATAGAAAAAAGCCCCTGCGGTGCGGAGGGGAGAGGAAAAAGCGAGATTCCCGCATGAATAAGAATTCCAGGCCGTGGAGATCGTCCGGATCGAGTGATTCCAATGGTTTCCTCAATGAATGCATACCTGTCGTGTTATAGCAAGTCCACCATAAGTAGGTAGGCCTTCCTCAGGCGTTCTATTTTTATGCCCAGCCGCAGATGACCCTCAAGAAGGAGTTGCGAGGAAATTATTCGAGGATCCCAAATTCTTGTATACGAACTACGAGCAGTTAGGGTGCCAACACTCGAAAGCCCGCAGATCTCGACAATGATAGGCATCGATGTGCCGTGGGGGGATTACTGTTCGGAAGCTATGCGAGAGATATTATTTATGGTGTGTTGCCAGTGTTATGAACAGACGAGCTTGATCGTAACGACCAATCTACCGTTCGCTGAATGGCCACAGGTTTTTGGCGATGATGAGAGATTAGCCGGTGCTCTGCTGGACAGATTAACCCACCATGT